>NZ_JBHXSK010000087.1:0-30769 GCF_042716195.1 Streptomyces sp. NPDC058683 | reverse complement strand
CAACTCCCTCGCCCACTACCTCACCAAGGTCGGAACCACCGGCCAGAAAACAGAGCAGAACTAACCCTCAGGATTTCTGGCGCATCACACTAGCGCCCGTTGTGCCCGGACCCGCGCTGCGCGATCAGGACGTCGCGGATCTCCTTCAGTACCTCCAGCTCGGTCACCTCGACGACCTCGCGCGTGCCCTCCTTCGCCCTCCTGCGGGCCTCCACCCGGGCCAGGTACTTGGCCATCGGCAGGATCATCAGGAAGTACACGACCGCCGCGGTGATCACGAAGCTCAGTGTGGCTCCCAGGACGGAGCCCCACATGATCGGGATGCCGCTCTTCACCGTGCCGTCCGGGTTCAGCGCGCACGGGTCCTTCAGGCACGAGCTGTAGCTGTCGAGGTTCTTCGTGCCGATCGCGCCGACCAGCGGGTTGATGAGCCCCTTCACCACCGAGTTGACGATGTTCGTGAAGGCGGCGCCGATGACCACCGCGACTGCCAGATCGACGACGTTGCCGCGCATCAGGAAGGCCTTGAAGCCCTGCCATATGCCCGGATCCTTCTTTTCGCTCACCTCGGGGACTCTCCTCGCATGCACAGGGTGTGGAACAAAGCGCTCCGCAACCTACGTCACCATGCGGCCATCGTGCCCAATCCGGTAGCTCGAACGAGGGACTTGACAGGATTCGGCCAAGAAAATTCCCCAGACTGTTCAGCACAACGTCACCGCCAGCCGCGCCGTGGCGCTCGCGCCGACCAGCTGTGCCGCGGCGGCCCGCGGAACCGAGAGCACGACCAGCGCCCCGCTCTCCGAGGTTCCGTCGACCGGCTCCGGCAGCTCTGTCACACGTACCCCGCGCGCGATCACCCGGGCGTCCCCGCCCGTCGAGGGATCCCCGGCGGCGATGACGTCCACCCGGTCGCCCGGGCGCAGCAGGCGGACCGTTGCGGCGTCGGCGATCCGCACCGGCGCCGTCACCATGTCCACGGGCGGGGCGTGCCGCCGTACCGGCTGAGTGACCGCATGCTTCCGGGGCCGCTCGGCACGCAGGGGATCCGTGGCGGCACGGGGTCCGGCCGCGACGAGTGCCGCCGCCGTGACCGCCAGGCCGGCCGCGAGGGCGCGCCTGCGGTGCCGCAGCAGCCGCCCCAGCCGACAGCTCCCGCCGCGTACCCGCACCGGGTCGAAGTGCGGGACCTCGCAGGTGGCGGGGGCGTCAGTGCCGAGCGGGCGCGGGACGCGAAGGGGAGGAGGGAAGACGGGGGAGGAGGGTGGGGGAACGGACATGTGGATCACCGCCTGCGACGAGGAATCGGCTTGCGAGGCCACGATGAGGCCTCGCGCCGAAACGCGTCGGAGCCCGTGGACTATCCACGGGTTGTGGACAACTCCGCCACCCGAACGGGGAGTTCCGCCCGTTTTCCACAGGGGGCCGGATGCTCGGGAACCGCCCCGCCGTCCGTGCTACGGCAGCGGGAACCCCGGGTCCATCCCGCCGAGCGCGTTGGTGCACAGGCAGTCCCGTGCCGCGTTCTCCGGCAGGGCCGCCACCGCGTCGAACAGCACGCCCCGCAGCCGGTCCACGTTCGCCGCGAACACCTGCAGCACTTCGTCGTGCGAGACGCCCTCACCGGTCTCGGCGCCCGCGTCCAGGTCGGTGACCAGCGTCAACGACGTGTAGCAGAGCTCCAGTTCACGGGCGAGCGCCGCCTCCGGATGGCCGGTCATACCCACCACGGACCAGCCCTGCGCCTGATGCCACAGCGATTCCGCGCGGGTCGAGAAGCGCGGCCCCTCGATCACGACCAGCGTGCCCCCGTCCACCGGCTCCCAGTCCCGACCGCGAGCCGCCTTGAGCGCCGCGGCGCGCCCGGTGGGGCAGTAGGGGTCGGCCAGGGAGACGTGCACCACGTTCGGCACGGCGCCGTCGGGCAGCGGCAGCCCGTCGAAGTACGACTGCGCCCTGGACTTCGTACGGTCCACCAGCTGGTCCGGCACGAGGAGCGTGCCCGGCCCGTACTCGGGGCGCAGACCGCCCACCGCGCACGGGCCGAGCACCTGGCGCACGCCGACGGAGCGCAGCGCCCAGAGGTTGGCCCGGTAGTTGATGCGGTGCGGCGGCAGATGGTGGCCGCGTCCGTGGCGGGGCAGGAAGGCGACCCGGCGGCCGGCGATCTCGCCGAGGAAGAGGGAGTCGCTGGGCGGCCCGTAGGGCGTGTCGACCTGGACCTCGGTCACGTCGTCGAGGAAGGAGTAGAAGCCGGAGCCGCCGATTACGCCGATCTCTGCGTTCACCATGCTCAGCACACTAGCTGGCCGCCGGAGCACGCAGGAGCCGGTGCCCGGGAACACCTCGGACCCCGCCGTCGTACGACGGCGGGGTCCGGAAGGAGGAGTCTCAGGCGGCGGAGCTGCTGGCGGAGCCCGAGGAGGACGTCGAACCCGACGAAGACGTCGAGGACGTCGACTTCGCGTCGGACGACTTCGAGTCGGACGACGTGCTCGACGAGCCGGAGCCGGACGGCTTCGACGCGGGGCTGCTGCTCGACGAGGAGCCGCGGCTGTCGTTGCGGTAGAAACCCGAGCCCTTGAAGACAATGCCGACGGCGGAGAACACCTTCTTCAGGCGGCCACCGCAGTTGGGGCACTCGGTCAGGGCGTTGTCGGTGAACTTCTGCACCGCCTCGAGGCCCTCGCCGCACTCGGTGCACTGGTACTGGTAGGTCGGCACTGTCTTCCTCCTGGCACTCTCACTCGATGAGTGCTAACGACGGTCCATAGTGACGTATTCCTGAGGATCAGTCCACCGTCACCGGCACGCGGTGACCGACGCCACGTGCGACCGTCCGGTTCCGGGGCCGGGTGACGAGCCGCGAGCGCAGCGCCAGCAGGGTCACCAGGGCGAGCACCGTGCCCGCCATCGGCACCAGGAACCCGGCGCCGCCCCACAGGCGGTCCTCCAGCTGTCCGGCGACCGTGACCGCGGCCGCCTGGCCGAGCGCCACCGCGCCGGTCAGCCAGGTGAACGCCTCCGTGCGCGCGCCGGCCGGGACCAGGCCCTCGACCAGCGTGTATCCGGTGATCAGCGCGGGTGCGATGCACATGCCGACCAGCAGACCGAGGCCGGCCAGGACGAGCACGGAGTGGGACGTCCACAGCGCCGACGCGGTCAGCGCGAGCGCCGCGTAGCCGACGACCAGGCGCCGGTGCGGGGCGGCCTTCCAGGCGATCGCGCCGCAGACGATGCCCGAGAGCATGTTGCCCGCGGCGAAGGTGCCGTACAGGACACCGTTCAGGCCGGGCTCGCCGATCGACTCGGTGAACGCGGCGAGCGAGACCTGCATGCCGCCGAAGACGGACCCGATGCCGAGGAAGACGACGACCAGCACCCGCACGCCGGGCACGCGGAGCGCGGAGACGTGCTGCACGCGCGCGTGGCCGGTGCCGGTCACTCGCGGCTGGGTGCCGTTCTGAGCGGCGAAGAGGAGACCGCCGACCAGGGTCAGCGCGGCCTCCGTGACCAGGCCGGCGGCCGGGGTCACGGTGGTGCACAGGGCGGTCGCGAGCAGCGGCCCGAAGACGAAGGTGAGCTCGTCCGTGACGGACTCGAAGGCGGCCGCGGTGGACATGAGAGGCGAGTCCTGGAGCTTCACGCCCCAGCGGGCGCGCACCATGGGGCCGACCTGCGGCACCGAAGCGCCGGTCGGCACGGCCGCCGCGAACAGCGCCCACAGGGGCGCGTGCGCCAGCGCGAGTGCCGTGAAGGCGAGGCCCGACAGCGTGTGGACCAGCACTCCGGGGATCAGCACCGCGCGCTGCCCGTAGCGGTCGGCGAGGCGGCCGCTGTAGGGCGCGAACAGCGCCATGGAGACACCGGTGACCGCCGCGGCGGCGCCCGCGGCGCCGTACGAGCCGGTGGAGTGCTGCACGAGCAGCACGATCGAGATGGTGAGCATCGCGAACGGCTGGCGCGCCGCGAAACCGGGGAGCAGGAACGTCCAGGCCCCGCGGGTGCGCAGCAGCTGTCCGTATCCCGGGCGGGGCGGCGTTGCCGAGTTCTCCGACGGCTCGGTGGTGACCGTGGATGCCACGGCCCGTGCCTTTCTGCCGCCTGGTAGCGCGCCCGTGCGGGGGCGCCGAGAGCTGTCCTCTTGCGCGGAACTGCGGTAGATACCGGTGTCCACTGCGAAGAGCGATCCGGCCGCCATACGGTCGCGCCAGCTCTGCGTCAGGCAGAGTTGGTTCGATCAGGTGCTTTTATCGTACAGGGCTCAAGCCCTCGTACGCCTGTGAAAACGGGCACCACGGGGGCCGTTCACCTGGGATTGGTGGCGGTGTGAACCGTCCGAAACGCGTCCTTAACGTGCGCCTCACGCGCCCCGCGCCCGCAGCCGTTGCGTACGCCCGCGCTCACCGCCCCGAGGACGACCCCGACCCCGCGCCCGCCGTCCCGTTCGTGCCCAGCCAGCCCGCCAGCTTGCCCCCGTGCCCGACCGCCCGCAGCCGCCGCTCCGCGGTGTCGCGCACCGGGTCGGTGGCGACCACGAGGAGTTCGTCCCCGCGACGCAGCACCGTCGTGGGCAGGGGGACAAACGATTTTCCTTCGCGGACGACCAGGGTGACGGCGGCCCCGGCGGGCAGCCGCAGTTCGTTGACCTCGACTCCGTGCATCCGCGAGCCCTCGGGGATCGAGACGGACAGCAGGTGCCCGCGCAGCCGCTCCAGGGGGGCGGACTCGATGCCGAGGTCGGCCGCCTCCGGGCCGGTGCCGAGCCGCAGCTTGCGGGCCAGCCAGGGCAGCGTCGGCCCTTGGACGAGGGTGTAGACGACGACCAGGACGAAGACGATGTTGAAGATCCGGTGGCTGGTGTCGACGCCGTTCACCATGGGGATCGTCGCCAGGATGATGGGAACGGCGCCGCGCAGGCCGGCCCAGGACATCAGGGTCTGCTCCCGCCAGGGCACACGGAACGGCGCGAGACTGACGATCACGCTCAGGGGCCGCGCCACCATGGTGAGCGCGAGCCCGATGATCAGGGCCGGCCAGATGTCGTCGCCCAGTTCGTGGGGGGTGACCAGCAGGCCGAGCAGGACGAACATGCCGATCTGGGCGATCCAGCCGAGTCCCTCGGCGAAGCCGCGCGTGGCGGGCCAGTGCGGCAGCCTGGCGTTGCCGAGCACCATGGAGGCGAGGTAGACGGCGAGGAAGCCGCTGCCGTGCGCCAGCGCGCCGGCGGCGTACGCCGTGACCGCGATGGCCATCACGGCGATCGGGTAGAGGCCGGAGGCGGGCAGCGCCACATGCCTGAGGCCCCAGGAGCCGAGCCAGCCGACCGCGAGGCCCATGGCCGCTCCGATGGCCAGCTCCAGGGCTATCTCGCCGATCAGGACGTACCAGTGCTCGACCGGTCCCGCGGTGGAGAAGGCGACGACCAGGATGACCACCGGGGCGTCGTTGAAGCCGGACTCCGCCTCCAGCGTGCCCGTCACGCGCGCGGGGAGGGGAATGCGCCGGAGCACCGAGAAGACCGCCGCCGCGTCCGTCGAGGACACCACCGCACCGATGATGAGCGCCTGCCGCCACTCCAGCCCGACCAGATAGTGCGCGCCCGCCGCGGTGACCCCGACGCTCACCCCGACCCCGACCAGGGCCAGCATGGACGCGGACGCCAGGACGGGTTCGACCTCCTTCCACTTCGTGCCGAGACCGCCCTCGGCCAGGATCACGACCAGGGCCGCGTATCCGATGACCTGGGTCAGTTCGGCGTTGTCGAAGTGGATGTCGCCGATGCCGTCCTGGCCCATGAGGACGCCGATCCCCAGGTACACGAGCAGGCTGGGGAGCCCGCTGCGTGAGGAGATCCGGACCGCCGCGACGGCGACGAGCAGGACCAGGGAGCAGACGAGCAGGAGCTGGTTGAGGTGCTGGACAGTCAGTGGCGATTCCCTTCGTCGGCTCGCGCGCGGGCGACGCGAAAGCTCACGTACACAAGACCCGAGGCTGCGGCACCCCGCACCCAAGTACTTCGTTACCTTACCTAACTCTTGACGCTTTCTTGACGTTCCGCGAGGCAAGATCGAACACCCGTGCCTGCCGGTTCCCGACTCCGCGTCAAGGCGCGTAAGGCCCTGCGCCTATGGTTGCTCCAGCACTCCAGGACCGCCTGCCGCTCGCGTTAGGACAGCAAGGACAGCGATGCCCCCCAACACCACCGCCACATCGGGTGACAAGCCTGGCAAGTCCGGCAGGAAAAAGGGGCGCAAAGCCCGCCTGATCGTTCTGGTGCTCGTCCTCGCCATCGTCGGGGGCATCGCCTACGGGGCGTACTGGTCGATCAGCACGGTCCGCGCGTCCTTCCCGCAGACCAAGGGTTCGCTCACGCTCAAGGGCCTGTCCGGACCCGTGACCGTGAAGCGGGACGGCTACGGAATCCCGCAGATCTACGCCTCGTCCGACGAGGACCTGTTCATGGCGCAGGGCTACGTCCAGGCGCAGGACCGGTTCTACGAGATGGACGTGCGCCGTCACATGACGTCCGGGCGCCTGTCGGAGATGTTCGGCAAGGGCCAGGTGAAGGACGACGAGTTCCTGCGCACGCTGGGCTGGGACCGGGTCGCCAAGGAGGAGTACGACACCAAGCTGTCGGACTCGACGAAGAAGTACCTCCAGGCCTACTCCAAGGGGGTCAACGCCTACCTCGCCGGCAAGGACGGCAAGGACATCTCCCTGGAGTACGCGGCCCTCGGCTTCATCAACGACTACAAGCCCGAGCAGTGGACGCCCGTGGACTCGGTCTCCTGGCTGAAGGCGATGGCCTGGGACCTGCGCGGCAACATGGATGACGAGATCGACCGGGCCCTGATGACCAGCCGCCTCGGCCCGCAGCAGATCAAGGACCTCTACCCGGACTACCCGTACAGCCGCAACAAACCGATCGTCCAGGAGGGGCAGTACGACGAGCTCACCAAGACGTTCGAGCAGAGCGGCTCCACAAGCGGCTCCGGGACCTCGACGGGCACGAGTGGCTCCTCCACCTCGTCGACCACCGGTTCGGCGCTGACAAGCCAGCTGGCGGGCCTCTACAACGTCCTGGAGGACGTTCCCACGGCCGTCGGCGTGAACGGCCAGGGCATCGGTTCCAACTCCTGGGTCGTCGCGGGCAAGTACACCATCACCGGCAAGCCACTGCTCGCCAACGACCCGCACCTGTCGGCCTCGCTGCCGTCCGTCTGGTACCAGATGGGCCTGCACTGCACGACGGTCTCCAGCAAGTGCCAGTACGACGTCACCGGCTACACCTTCGCCGGCATGCCCGGTGTGATCATCGGCCACAACGCGGACATCGCCTGGGGCATGACCAACTCCGGTGTCGACGTCACCGACCTCTACCTGGAGAAGCTCTCCGGCGACGGTTACCTGTACGACGGCAGGACCAAGCCCTTCACGAGCCGTGAGGAGACCATCAAGGTCGCCGGCGGCACGTCGAAGAAGATCGTCGTACGGCAGACCGCCGACGGTATGCCCCTGCTCTCCGACCGTGACGACGAACTCGTCGAGGTCGGCAAGAAGGCCTCCGTCGACACCGCCGCACCCGACCGCGGCGACGGTTACGGCGTCGCCCTGAAGTGGACCGCCCTCGAACCGGGCACCACCATGGACGCCGTCTTCGCCCTCGACAAGGCTTCCGACTGGAGCAGCTTCCGCGACGCGGCCGCCCAGTTCGACGTGCCCTCGCAGAACCTGATCTACGCCGACACCAAGAACCACATCGGCTACACGCTGCCCGGCAAGATCCCCACGCGTTCGTCGGCCCACGACGGCTCCATCCCGGCCCCCGGCTGGGACTCCGAGTACAAGTGGACCGGCTACATCAAGCAGGACGAACTGCCCTACGAGTACGACCCGAAGCGCGGCTACATCGTCACCGCCAACCAGGCCGTGGTCGACAAGGACAAGTACCCCTACACGCTCACCACGGACTGGGGCTACGGCACCCGCAGCCAGCGCATCACCGACCTGATCGAGTCGAAGATCAAGGACGGCGGCAAGATCTCCACCGACGACATGCGTCAGATGCAGCTGGACAACAGCAGCGAGATCGCCAAGCTGCTCGTGCCCAAGCTGCTGAAGATCAACCTCGACGACAAGGACGTCCGCGAGGCGCAGAAGCTCCTCGAGGGCTGGGACTACACCCAGGACGCCGACTCCGCTGCCGCCGCCTACTTCAACGCGGTCTGGCGCAACATCCTCAAGCTCGCCTTCGGCAACAAACTGCCCAAGGAGCTGCGGGTCAAGGGCCAGTGCCTGTGGGTCGAGAAGGCCGACGGCACCGGTCCGGTCGACGACGACACCAAGGTCCGCGAGTGCGGCGAGCGCGACGCCGACCAGGCCCAGCCGGACGGCGGCGACCGCTGGTTCGAGGTGGTCCGCACCCTCATGGACAAGCCGGACAGCGACTGGTGGAAGACGCCGGCCGGAGCGGGTGACCGCAACAAGGCCGACAACATGGACGAGCTGTTCGAGCGAGCCATGGTCGACGCCCGCTGGGAACTGACCGCCAAGCTCGGCAAGGACATCGACACCTGGAGCTGGGGCCGGCTGCACCGCCTGTTCCTGAAGAACCAGACCCTGGGCACCGACGGCCCGGCCATCGTCCAGTACGTCCTCAACCGGGGCCCCTGGAAGCTCAGCGGCGGCGAGGCCACGGTCAACGCCACCGGCTGGAACGCCGCCGGCGGCTACGGCGTCGTCTGGGTCCCCTCCATGCGGATGGTCGTCAACCTCGACGACCTCGACAAATCCAAGTGGATCAACCTCACCGGAGCCTCCGGCCACGCCTTCAGCGCCCACTACACCGACCAGACCGGCAAGTGGGCCGACGGCGAGCTGCTCCCGTGGTCGTTCTCGGACAAGGCGGTCGACAAGAGCACCGACGACACGCTCGTCCTCAAGCCCTGAGCTGCTGACCGCACGCTGACGAAAACGGCCCTCCACGCACGCGTGGAGGGCCGTTTCACGTACCGGAGCCTGCCGTCGCCCCGCGTACCGGCTGCCTCAGGAGCCCGCGAACCGGCGCGCGCCCGACGGCGTCACCACCGCTTGCACCGGCCGGTCGTGCGCCTCCGCGGGCACGCGCTCGACGACCTCCGTGTCGTACAGCAGCACCACGAGCGCCGGGCGCGCGCCTGCGCGCTCCAGACGTGCCAGTACGCGGTCGTACGACCCTCCGCCGCGCCCCAGCCGCATCCCGCGCGCGTCGACCGCGAGCCCCGGCAGCAGGACGACGTCGGCACAGAGCACGGCGTCCGGGCCGAGGAGTTCGCCGGAGGGTTCGAACAGGGCCATCTTCCCGCCGTGTTGGACGCGCGCGAGGGAGCCCTCCCCGGCGTACGCGCCCCAGTCCAGATCGTTGTCCGGAAGGAGCGCGGGGAGCAGGACGCGTACGCCCCGCGTGAGCAGCGCGTCGAGTAGCGTGAGGGTGCCCGGCTCGCTCCCGACGGAGACGTACGCCGCCACCGTGCGTGCACGCGCCAGCTCGGGCAGTTCCAGAGCGTGCTCGGCCAGCGCGTCGGACGACTCCCTGACGACGTCTGTCGTCAACCTGTTCCTCACCCCCAGGAATTCTCGTCGCAACATTCGCTTGTCAGTCTCGCCCCCGGGTTCACCGTGCTGCACAGGTCGTCCCCGCATCCTTTCTAATCCGCTCATATGAGTGTCAATTAACCGGAGCCTCAGATTCTCCGCAAAGGCACCGGATAAGGTTGCGGACATGACTCAGTCGCACCCCAGGATCAGCAAGGCTGTCATTCCCGCGGCAGGCCTCGGCACCCGGTTCCTGCCGGCCACCAAGGCCACTCCCAAGGAGATGCTGCCGGTCGTCGACAAGCCGGCGATCCAGTACGTGGTCGAGGAGGCCGTGTCGGCGGGGCTCGACGACGTCCTCATGATCACCGGACGTAACAAGCGTCCCCTGGAAGACCACTTCGACCGCAACTACGAGCTGGAATCGGCGCTCCAGAAGAAGGGCGACGCCAGCCGGCTCGCCAGGGTCCAGGAGTCCAGCGACCTGGCCACCATGCACTACGTGCGCCAGGGCGACCCCAAGGGCCTCGGCCACGCCGTGCTTTGCGCGGCCCCGCACGTGGGCCACGAGCCCTTCGCCGTCCTGCTCGGCGACGACCTGATCGACCCGCGCGACCCGCTGCTCCAGCGCATGATCGAGGTCCAGGAGCAGCACGGCGGCAGCGTGATCGCGCTCATGGAGGTCGCTCCGGAGCAGATCCACCTCTACGGCTGCGCGGCCGTGGAGACCACCGCCGACGGCGACGTCGTCAAGGTGACCGGCCTGGTCGAGAAGCCGGACGCGGCGGACGCCCCGTCCCACTACGCGGTCATCGGCCGCTACGTCCTCGACCCGCACGTCTTCGACATACTGCGGCGCACCGAGCCGGGCCGCGGCGGCGAGATCCAGCTCACCGACGCCCTGCAGCAACTCGCCCAGGACGAGAAGGTCGGCGGCCCCGTGCACGGCGTCGTCTTCAAGGGCCGCCGCTATGACACCGGCGACCGCGGCGACTATCTGCGTGCCATTGTCAGACTCGCATGCGAACGTGAAGACCTGGGCCCGGACTTCCGGACCTGGCTTCGCAGTTACGTAGCCGAGGAGATGCAGCAGAGTTGAGCAGCGCCGCGACCCGCCCCGCCGGCCAGGACCACCTGTGGTCGGTGGACGAGCACCTGGAGGACATCCTCACCACCATCCGCCCCCTGGAAGCCATCGAGCTGCAACTCCTCGACGCCCAGGGCTGCGTCCTGGTCGACGACGTCATGGTGCCGGTGTCGCTGCCGCCGTTCGACAACAGCTCCATGGACGGGTACGCGGTACGGGTCGCGGACGTGGCGGGCGCGAGCGAGGAGTTCCCGGCCGTCCTGGAGGTCGTCGGGGATGTCGCGGCGGGCGCGGCGGAGCTCACCCCGGTCGGCCCCGGCCAGGCCGCCCGGATCATGACCGGTGCCCCGCTGCCGCCCGGCGCCGAGACCGTCGTCCCCGTGGAGTGGACCGACGGCGGACTCGGCGAGGGACCGGTCGGGGAGATGGTGGCGCGCAGCCTCGCGCCCGAGGGCGCCGAGGGGCACGTGCGCGTGCACCGGCCGGCCGAGGCACGTGCGCACGTGCGCGCGAAGGGCAGCGACGTGCGGGCCGGCGAGCGCGCACTGGAGGCCGGCACCGTTCTCGGACCGCCGCAGATCGCGCTGCTCGCCGCGGTCGGCCGCGGCTCGGTACGTGTGCGCCCGCGCCCGCGTGTGGTCGTCCTGTCCACCGGCAGCGAGCTCGTCCAGCCCGGCGAGGAGCTGGGCAGCGGCCAGATCTACGACTCCAACAGCTTCGCCCTCACCGCCGCCGCCCGGGACGCCGGCGCCATCGCCTACCGGGTGGGTGCGGTCGTCGACGACGCCGACACCCTGCGCTCCACGGTCGAGGATCAGCTCGTCCGAGCCGACCTGATGGTCACCACGGGTGGTGTGAGCGTGGGGGCGTACGACGTCGTCAAGGAGGCGCTGGCGCACGTCGGCGACGCGGACGAGGCGGGCGGCGGCATCGACTTCCGCAAGCTCGCCATGCAGCCGGGCAAGCCCCAGGGCTTCGGCTCCATCGGCCCCGACCACACGCCCCTGCTGGCCCTGCCCGGCAACCCCGTGTCGTCGTACGTCTCCTTCGAGCTGTTCGTCCGCCCCGCCATCCGCACCCTGATGGGCCTCCCGGACGTGCACCGGCCCCGCACCAAGGCGACCCTCAAGGCGGACCGGGCGCTCGGCTCGCCCAAGGGGCGCAGGCAGTTCCTGCGCGGCGCGTACGCCGACGGCGAGGTGACCGCGGTGGGCGGCGCCGGTTCGCACCTGGTCGCCGCCCTGGCGCACGCCGACGCGCTGATCGTCGTACCCGAGGACGTGGAGTCCGTCGAGCCCGGCAGCGAGGTCGAGGTCGTCCTGCTCGGCTGACCCGCGCGCGTACCCGTTCGCCGGGCGGTCCTGCCCGGTGGTGCGCGCCGTCTTGGCGGTACCGTGTCGCGCACAGCAGGCTCGAGCGCCGTACCGCGACGGGCCCGGACCGGGAGCGCCACACAGCATGACTGAGCCTTCCCGGGGGGACACCCCCGGACGCCCTGTGCCAGACCGCCTCACGCACATCGACGACGCGGGCGCGGCCCGCATGGTCGACGTGTCCGGCAAGGACGTGACCGTGCGCACCGCACGCGCCAGCGGACGCGTCCTCGTCTCGCCCCGCGTGATCGAGTTGCTGCGCGGTGAGGGCGTCCCCAAGGGTGACGCCCTCGCCACCGCGCGCATCGCGGGCATCATGGGCGCCAAACGCACCCCGGACCTGATCCCGCTGTGCCACCCCTTGGCGGTCTCCGGTGTGAAACTGGATCTGTCGGTCGCGGAGGACGCCGTGGAGATCTGGGCCACCGTGAAGACGACGGACCGCACGGGCGTCGAGATGGAGGCCCTCACCGCGGTCTCCGTCGCCGCGCTCACCGTGATCGACATGGTCAAGGCGGTCGACAAGGGAGCGGTCATCACGGACGTACGCGTGGAGGAGAAGACGGGCGGCAAGTCGGGCGACTGGAGCCGGGCGTGAGTGCCGGGCCGTCCGCCGGTGGTGCGCCGCGCGCGCCGTACCGTGCGCTGGTGGTGACCGCCTCCAACCGCGCTGCCGCCGGCGTCTACGAGGACAAGGGCGGGCCGCTGATCGCGGCGGGACTCGAGGGCTTCGGATTCACCGTGGACGGGCCGCGGGTCGTGCCCGACGGTGATCCCGTGGCAGCCGCCCTGCGCGCGGCCGTCGAGGCCGGGTACGACGTCGTCGTCACCACCGGAGGCACCGGCATCTCGCCCACCGACCGCACCCCCGAGGCGACCCGTGCGGTGATCGACCACGAGGTGCCTGGCATCGCTGAGGCCATCCGCGCGTTCGGACGGGAGAAGGTGCCCACCGCCGCGCTCTCCCGGGGTCTGGCCGGGGTGGCGGGCCGGACACTGATCGTCAACCTTCCGGGGTCCACCGGCGGGGTACGGGACGGCCTGGCCGTCCTGGAACCGCTGCTGACACACGCCGTCGACCAGATCCGAGGCGGCGACCACCCCAGACCCAGCAGCGGGGGTGCGAGCTGAACAGCCCATCCTGGCCCGTCGTGCTGGTGGACGGCGATGTCGTCCTCCGGCCCATAAGGGTGCGCGACCAGCGGGCGTGGCGCGAGGTCAACCGGCGCAACCGCGACTGGCTGCGCCCCTGGGAGGCGACCATCCCGCCGCCCACGCCCAGCGGCCCGATCGCGCACCGGCCGACCTACCGGCAGATGGTGCGGCATCTGCGCTCCGAGGCGAACGCGGGCCGCATGCTGCCCTTCGTCATCGAGTACCAGGGGCGCCTGGTCGGGCAGTTGACGGTCGCCGGGATCACCTGGGGATCGATGTGCTCGGGACACGTCGGCTACTGGGTGGACCGGTCGGTGGCCGGCCGCGGGGTGATGCCGACGGCGGTCGCGCTCGTGGTGGACCACTGTTTCCGCACGGTTGGTCTGCACCGCATCGAGGTCTGCATTCGTCCCGAGAACCGGCCCAGCCGCCGGGTCGTGGAGAAACTCGGATTCCGTGAGGAGGGGCTGCGGCCGCGTTATCTCCACATCGACGGAGCCTGGCGCGATCACCTCGTCTTCGCCCTCACGGCGGAAGAGGTGCCCGAGGGGTTGCTCGGCCGCTGGCGGCGGGAACGCTCCCAGAGCGAGTCGCCGAAGGCGCCGGGTACGACGGGCACTCCGAACGTGCCCTGGAATCCGCAGAACACTCCAGGGAATCCCGCCTAGCCGAAAAATGGAATACGTGTTCGAAATTGATCGACTGGTGACCGTCTCAGGACATTGAATTCTCGGCTCCGACGGCTGGCTGATCGCATCGGTCACAAAAAAAGCTCGAAATATCAGCCAGATCGTGCGACACACCGGCGCAATTGGCAGATGGCCCCACGCAAACCCCTCTACCGTGTGAGGCGTGAGCAGCAGCGGCCTCATCTACGCAGTCATTGTCGGGGCCTGGGCCGCCTACTTGGTGCCGATGTGGCTCCGTAGGCAGGACGAGCTGAACGAGGCCCGTCCGACGGAACGCTTCAGCACCGCCATCCGGCTGCTGTCCGGACGGGCGGGGATGGAGCGCCGATACGCCAAGGACCTGCGGGCGCGCTCCGCCTCTGAGGGGGAGCAGGACGCCGGTGATCCGGACGCCGTCACCGACTCGGTGGACGTCCGGGCCTTCGCCATGCCTCCGACCCGCCGTCAGGTCCGGGCCGAAGCGGAGCCGGAGGCACCCGGGCGCCAGGAACCGGCGCGCGACCAGGCGGTCGCGCCGGCGGCCAAGTCCCCGTCCACACCAGCCCGTCCGGCAGGCGCCACGCCCGCCCCGGCATCCACCCCCGCGCGCAAGCGAGTTCCGGCCGCGCGGCGCGCATCCTCGGCACAGACGGCCGAAGCACGCGCCCGGCGTACGAAGGCACTCGCGCGCCGTCGGCGCACCACTGTGTTGCTCTTCGTCGCGTTCACGCTGGGTGCGATCGTCGCGGCCGTCGGGGGGCTGGCGTTCCTGTGGGCGCCGGGCGTACCCGCCGTCATGCTCAGCGCCTACATCGCCTACCTCCGCGCACAGGAGCGCCGGCGCTTCGCCTACCAGATGGACCGGCGTCAGGCCGAGGTCGCCGCACAGCGGTTGCGGGAGCGCCAGCCACGGCGGCGCGCGCCTCTCGACCCGGGCGCGGTCGCCGACGAACCGGACGAGGGACCAGCGGCCGAGACCGACCCCGGCCTGTCCGCGCTCGCCGCTGACCGGCGCGCCCTCGTCGAACAGACCGACCACGCCGAGTGGGTCGACCAGCAGCGCGAGCGGCAGCGGCGGCCCGGGCACGGGGACAGCTGGGACCCGGTGCCGGTGCCACTGCCGACGTACGTGACCGCGCCGGTCGCGCCCCGCGCCACCTCCGACGTGGACCTGGGGGCGCCCGACGCCTGGAGTTCGGCCCGGTCCAGCTCCGTCGCGCCGGAGCAGGAGACCAAGCCGGTCGCACCGGAGACCGAGGCGGAGGCGCCGGAGACCGACGCCGACGACAAGTCGGCGGACGGCCGGACCGACGCGCGTCGCGCGGCCTCCGCGCGCCGGGCACGCGAGCGCGGCCGCACGCCCCTGTTCGACCAGTACGAGGACGGCGACCGCCCGCGCGCGGCCAACGAGTGACACCAAGAGAGCGCGGGGCGCCCCCGGTACCCCGGTCCTGACCAGTCAGGGAACGGATTTCCAAGCACCCCGACAGGGATGCTAGAGTTTCACTCGTTGCAAGGGCCTGTGGCGCAGTCTGGTAGCGCACCTCGTTCGCATCGAGGGGGTCTGGGGTTCAAATCCCCACAGGTCCACTGCACGATGAGATCCCGGCGATCATGATGATCGCCGGGATTTCTGTCGTTTCCGGGACCTCCCGACCGGGTGGCTGCGAAGGGCGAGTTGGTCCAGGGCTGACGGCCGGGTGGCCACCCGGCCGGATCGGTAGAGCAGTTGGGGTCGACGTGGCGGCAGCCCGACGCCGGGGGCGGGGTCCTGCCTCGAACGGCGCCCGTCGAACGACCGGGCGTGACGTGGATTACAGATTGCCCCGTAGGGTCTTCGCGTAGCAGCGGCTCGACTCGTAGTGGCGGTAGTAGCCGAACTTCACGCACGGCTCGTAACCGCTGGAGGTGTACAGGGCGATCGCCTCCGGCTGCTTGATGCCCGTCTCCAGGACCATGCGGAGGCGGCCGGCCGTGCGGGCGTCGTCCTCCAGGGCCGCGAGCATGCGGCGGGCCAGGCCCCGGCCGCGCACCCCCTCGATGACGAACATGCGCTTGAGTTCGGCGTCGCCGTCCTCGTTGCCCTCGCCGTTCTCGTCCTGGCTGCGCCAGCCACCGGTGGCCACGGGACGGTCGGACTCGTCGTACGCGATCAGGTAGACGCCGTTCGGCGGTGCGAAGTCGGCCGGGTCGAGGGCCGTGGCGTCGCCACCGTCGCCGTAACGCAGGTGGTACTCGGCCTGGACCTCGTCGTTCAGCTTGATGGCGTCGGGGTGGTCGAAGGCAACGCGACGTATATTCATGTAAGGCATCGTATATTCGTGCAGGCGGTGAACGCGACGGGCGTGGGGACTGCGTCCAGTGTGCCGGTATCGTGCCCTGGTGCTGACTGTGACCTCGGTGAATGTGAACGGACTGCGGGCCGCCGCGAAGAAGGGCTTCGTGGAGTGGCTCGCGGAGACCTCCGCGGACGTGATCTGCCTGCAGGAGGTGCGCGCGGAGCCGCAGCAGCTCCCGGAAGGGGTGCGCGCGCCCGGCGGGTGGCATGTCGTGCACGCCCCCGCGTCCGCCAAGGGGCGCGCGGGTGTCTCCCTGTACACCCGGCGCGAGCCGGACAGCGTGCGCGTCGGCTTCGGCTCTGACGAGTTCGACGCGAGCGGGCGCTATGTCGAGGTCGACCTGCCCGGCGTCACCGTCGCCTCCCTGTATCTGCCCTCCGGGGAGGTCGGTACCGAGCGGCAGGACGAGAAGATCCGGTTCATGGACGAGTTCCTCGCCTACCTGAAGGAACTGCGCGAGCGGGCCGCCGCCGACGGGCGCGAGGTCGTCGTCTGCGGCGACTGGAACATCGCCCACCAGCAGGCCGACCTGAAGAACTGGCGCGGCAACACCAAGAACTCGGGCTTCCTGCCGGAGGAGCGGGAGTGGCTCGGCAGCGTCCTGGACCCGGCCGACGGCGGCTACGTCGACGTCGTACGCGCTCTGCATCCGGACGTCGAGGGGCCGTACTCCTGGTGGTCCTACCGGGGGCGGGCCTTCGACAACGACGCGGGTTGGAGGATCGATCTCGCCGTGGCGACCCCTGGGCTGGCCGCCCGCGCCGTCAAGGCGGTCGTCGAGCGAGCCGCCAGCCATGATGAACGGTGGTCGGATCACGCCCCTGTGACGGTGGTCTTCGAGAGGTGACGCGGACCGGTGCCCTCGCCGAGTGTGAAGGACAGGCGTGAGTTGTCCGGCCCGAGCAGGCGTCCCGGGTCGCCGCCGCAGTGCCCCTTGCCGACCGTGACGAGGCGCCGCTTTCGAGCGGCAGCTATCTAGTCCCTCTTGCGCAGCCGCCGGTCCAGGGCCAGGGACACCTCCGCCTCCACCACGCTCCGGGCCAGGGGGCGCAGGCGCTCCATGTCCTCCTGGGGGCCGTGGCGCAGGACGAGTTCGGCGAAGAGTTCGGCGAGGGCGTCGGCGTGCTCGCGGACGCTTCGGCCCGCCGCCAGGACCTCCGCGAGCGGGAAGCCCTCGCGGACCAGGGCCTCCGAGGCGTCCAGCAGGCGGCGGCTTATGTGGACGATGTCGTCGCCGTCGGTGCCGAGGTAGCCGAGGTCCAGGGCGGCGGCGAGGTTCTCCGGGGTGGCCTCGCCCTCGAAGCGGGCGGCGAGTTCCTCGGGGGTCAGGCGGACCGGCTCCTCCTCGGTGGGGGTGCCGACGCCGAGCAGGTCGGCGACGTCCCGGCCGTGCTCGAAGGCCTCCGCCAGCTCCGCGATGCCGTTCAGGGTGTGGCCGCGTTCCAGGAGCGCCGAGATCGTGCGCAGGCGGGCCAGGTGATGGTCGTCGTACCAGGCGATACGGCCCTCGCGGCGGGGTGGCGGGATGAGCTTGCGCTCGCGGTAGAAGCGCACTGTGCGCACGGTGATGCCGGCCAAGCCGGCCAGTTCCTCCATGCGGTACTCGCGGCCGCCGCCCTGGTCGGGGTGCCGGCCGGGGGCCGTGGAGGTCTTTCGCGCGCCGTGGTCTGCCACGTGCGCAGCCTATGTTGTACCGCCGGTAACTTTCCTCCGGCCGACCCCTACCCATCAGTACGGAGCTGCTCTACAGTCCAACCGTGCCAGCGTTCACTGGCGTAATCATGGTCGATGTGTGGAGGCTCCGGATGGCCCAGCACGAGCAGGTACGGGTGGCGGTGATCGGGTCCGGGTTCGGCGGGCTGGGCGCGGCCGTGCGGTTGCGCCGGGAGGGGATCACCGACTTCGTCGTCCTGGAACGGGCCGGCAGCGTCGGCGGCACCTGGCGGGACAACAGCTACCCGGGGTGCGCCTGCGACGTGCCGTCCCACCTGTACTCCTTCTCCTTCGCACCCAACCCCGACTGGCCGCGTACCTTCTCCGGGCAGGAGCACATCCGCGCCTATCTGGAGCACGTCGCCGATGTCTTCGGGCTGAGGCCCCACCTCCGCTTCGACTCCGAGGTCAAGCGGATGACCTGGGACACGGAGAAACTGCGCTGGGACATCGAGACGGCCGCCGGTTCGCTCTCCGCCGATGTCGTCGTCTCCGCCACCGGGCCGCTGTCCGACCCGAAGATCCCCGAGATCCCGGGACTGGACTCCTTCCCCGGCAAGGTCTTCCACTCGGCCCGCTGGGACCACGACTACGACCTGCGCGGCAAGCGGGTCGCCATGGTCGGTACCGGCGCCTCCGCGATCCAGATCGTGCCCGCCATCCAGCCCGAGGTCGCGAAACTCACTCTCCTCCAGCGCACGCCCCCGTGGGTGATGCCTCGCGTGGACCGTGCCATCAGCGCCGCCGAACGCCGGATGCACCGGGCGCTGCCCTTCACCACCCAGGCCCGGCGCGGGTTCCTGTGGGGGATCCGGGAGCTCCAGGTCCAGGCGTTCACCAAGCGTCCCGACGAACTCGGCCTGGTCGAGAGCCTCGCCAAGCGCAACATGGGGCGCGCGATCAAGAACCCCGCGCTGCGCGCCAAGCTCACGCCGGACTACCGCATCGGCTGCAAGCGGATCCTGCTGTCCAGCACCTACTATCCGGCGCTGGCGCAGCCCAACGTGGACGTGGTGGCGAGCGGGCTGAGCGAGGTGCGCGGGTCGACCGTGGTGGCCGCCGACGGCAGCAGTGCCGAGGTCGACGCGATCATCTTCGGCACCGGCTTCCACGTCACCGACATGCCCATCGCCGAGCGGGTCGTCGGCGCCGACGGGCGGACCCTCGCGGAGGCCTGGAAGGGCGGCATGGAGGCGCTGCGCGGTGCCGCTGCCGCCGGGTTCCCCAACTGGATGACGATCATCGGGCCCAACACCGGCCTCGGGAACTCCTCCATGATCCTCATGATCGAGTCCCAGCTGAACTACATGGCCGACTATCTGCGCCAGCTCCATGTCCTCGGGGGGCGTGCGGCCCTCGATGCGCGCCCCGCCGCCGTGGCCGCCTGGAACCAGAAGGTCCAGGAACGCATGAAGCGCACCGTCTGGAACACCGGCGGCTGCACCAGCTGGTACCTGGACGCGAGCGGCCGTAACACCACCATCTGGCCCGGCACGACGACGGAATTCCGGCGCGCGACCCAGCGGGTGGATCTCGCGGAGTACGAGGTGGTCCGCGCGCCCCTGACCAACGGCGCGGACGGCGCGGACGGCGCGGACGGCGCGGACGGCGCCAAGTCCGCTGCGGAGGTGGGAGCGTGAGCCGGCTCACCCACGTGACCACCGGGCCGTACGCTCCGCCCGCGCCCGCGCGTGAACTCATCGCCGTCTCCGCCGACGGCGCGCGCCTGCACGTCGAGGTGCACGGCCCCGAGAACGCGCCCCCCGTCGTCCTCGCCCACGGCTGGACCTGCTCGACCGCCTTCTGGGCGGCGCAGATACGGGAACTGGCCGCCGACCACCGGGTCATCGCATACGACCAGAGAGGGCACGGGCGCAGTCCCGCGAGCCCCGCGTGCACCACCCAGGCGCTGGCGGACGACCTCGAAGCGGTCCTCGCGCACACGCTCGCACGCGGGGAGCGGGCCGTGATCGTCGGGCACTCCATGGGCGGCATGAGCGTCATGGCGGCCTCCGCGCGTCCGCGCTTCCGTGAGCACGCCGCCGCGGTCCTGTTGTGCAGCACCGGCAGTTCGCGGCTGGTCGCGGAGGCGCGCGTCATACCGATGCGCGCCGGGGCGGTGCGCACCTGGCTCACGGCGCACGTCCTGGCCTCGCGCGCCCCGCTCGGACCGGTCACGCCCGTCGCCCGGAGCATCCTCAAGTACGCCACCATGGGCGCCGGTTCCGCCCCGCACATGGTGGAAGCGTGCGCGCGGATCGTGCACGCCTGCCCGCGCGCCGTGCGCCACGCCTGGGCGCTCGTCCTCGCGCATCTCGACCTCGACGACGGCGTACGGGAGTTGCGCGCGCCCACGGCGGTCATCAGCGGCGCGTCCGACCGGCTCACGCCCCTTCTGCACGCCCGCGCGCTGGTCGCAGCCCTGCCGCACTCCCTCGGTCTCACCGAGCTGCCCGGCATGGGCCACATGACTCCGGTCGAGGCGCCGGAACTGGTCAACGGAAAGATCCGGGAACTGGTCACCGCGTATGTGACCGACACCCCCGGCCTAGCCGGCGCCGAGGCGCCCGGGCGGATCAAGGAGGGCTCATGAGCAGGGTCGGTCTCGAAGGACAGGTCGCCGTAGTCACCGGAGCGGCGCGCGGGGTCGGCGAGCTGCTCGCCCGCAAGCTCTCCGCGCGCGGGGCGAAGGTCGCGCTGGTCGGACTGGAGGAGGAGGCGCTCAAGGAGGTCTCCGGGCGGCTGCACACCGACAGTGCGTACTGGTACGCCGACGTCACCGATCACGAGGCGATGAGCCGGGTGGCGCGGGAGGTCAAGGAGCGGTTCGGGAAGGCCGACATCGTGGTGGCCAACGCCGGGGTGGCGAACGGCGGTCCGTTCGCCGAGTCGGATCCCGAGGCCTGGCGGCGGGTGATCGAGGTCAACCTGATCGGCTCGGCGGTGACGGCACGTGCGTTCCTGCCGGTGCTCACGGAGAGCCGGGGCTACCTGCTGCAGGTGGCGTCGCTGGCCGCGATCACGCCGGCGCCCATGATGACGGCGTACTGCGCGTCCAAGGCGGGCGTGGAGGCGTACGCGCACAGCCTGCGCGCCGAGGTCGGCCACCAGGGGGTGCGGGTCGGGGTCGCGTACCTGTCCTGGACGGACACCGACATGGTGCGCGGCGCCGACCAGGACGAGGTGATGCGGGAGCTGCGGCAGCGGCTGCCGTGGCCGTCGAACAAGACGTATCCGCTGGGCCCCGCGGTGGACCGGATCGTGGCCGGGATCGAGCGGCGCTCGGCACACGTGTACGGACAGTGGTGGCTGCGGGGGATGCAGGGCGTGCGCGGGTACCTGCCGGCGCTGATAGGGACGGTCGGGCAGCGCGAGATGAAGCGGTTCGCGCCCCGCTTGCAGGGCATGCGCACCGGGCTCGTCGGTGCAGGTGGGGCGGCTGATGAGGAGGCGCGCGCTACGCACCGTCATTGATCGAAATGCGGGCTGTAGCGCCCCGTGTGAGTCTGGTCGAGGCCCCACCAATGGGCCAATCCCCCTCACCCACCACGGGAGTGAACCCACATGGGTATGAAGGACAAGGCCGGCAAGACGCAGGGTCAGGCCAAGCAGAAGATCCGCGAAGGCCAGGAGCAGGCCAAGCAGCGCGGCCAGCAGACGACGCCGGAGCACGGCCGGCAGACGACGCCGGAGCACGGCCGGCAGACGACGCCGGAGCGTGGCCGGCCGGCGACGCAGCAGCGTGGCCAGCAGGCGACGCAGGAGCGTGGCCAGCAGATGCGTGAGCGCGGCCGCCAGAACATGGATGACACCGAGCAGGAGATGCAGGACCGGTTCAACCAGGACTACGACGCGTAGTCGTTGTACTGGCTCGGCCGAAGTATGTGGGGCGCCCTTCGTTCCGGAGGGCGCCCTGCGTTTTGGGCGCCTCAGGGGGCCGTCGGCCGCGGGGGCAGCTTCGGGCGGGATCTGTCCGGGGTCTCGCTGTAGTCCGGGGGGAGTGCCGCCGGGTGGTCGGTCAGGAGGTCCAGGGCCAGTTGGATCGCGTCGTCCATCTCGACGTGACGGCCCTCCGCCCAGTCCAGCGGGGTGCGCAGGACCTCCACGTCGGGAGCGACGCCGTGGTTCTCGACGGACCAGCCGTAGTCCTCGAACCAGGCCGCGTTCATCGGCACCGTGATCACCGTGCCGTCGCCCAGCCGGTGCCGCCCGGTCATGCCGACGACCCCGCCCCAGGTGCGCTGCCCGAGGACCGGGCCGAGCCGCAGCAGCTTGATCGCGGCCGTGATCATGTCACCGTCGGAGGAGGTCGCCTCGTCGGTGAGCGCGACGATCGGGCCGCGCGGCGCGTTGGAGGCGTACGACACCGGCTGCGCGTCCCTCGTCAGGTCCCAGCCGAGGATGGTCCGGGTGAGTTTCTCCACGACGAGTTCGCTGATGTGGCCGCCCGCGTTGCCGCGCACGTCGACGATGAGCGCGGGGCGCGAGACCTCCATGCGCAGATCGCGGTTGAACTGGGCCCAGCCGGAGCCGCCCATGTCCGGGATGTGCAGATAGCCGCACCTGCCACCGCTCGACTCCCGTACCACCGCACGGCGTTTGGCTACCCAGTCCTGGTAGCGCAGCGGCCGTTCGTTGATCAGCGGGAGGACGGCGACCCGGCGCGGCGGCCCCGGCTCGCCGTCGCCCGGCACGAACGTCAGCTCCACCGTCGTACCGCCCGCTCCCGCGAGCAGCGGATACGGGCCGGCAACCGGATCCACCGGCCTGCCGTCCACGTGCGTGAGCACGGCGCCCTCCCGGATCCCCGTGCCCGCCAGCGGTGACCGTGCCTTGGAGTCGGAGGAGTCGCCGGGCAGGATCCGCTTGACCGTCCAGCCGCCGTCCCGGCGTACGAAGTCGGTGCCGAGCAGGCCCTGGAAACGCTGGTAGTGAGGTGGGCCCTCGTTGCGGCGGGCGGGGGTGACATAGGCGTGCGAGGTGCCCAGTTCGCCGAGGACCTCGCGCAGGAGGTCGGCGAACTCGTCGGGGGAGGCGACCCGTTCGACCAGCGGACGGTACTGGTCGAGGACCCCGTCCCAGTCGATGCCGCACATTCCGGGGTCCCAGAAGTAGTCGCGGATGAGGCGGCCGGCCTCGGCGTACGCCTGCCGCCACTCGGCGGGCGGGTCGACCTGATGCAGGATGCGGCGCAGATCGATCCAGACGGTCGAGTCGGCGTCGCCGGACTCGGTCGACGGCACGGCCCGCAACTCGCCCTCGTCGACCACGACCAGGCGGCTGCCGTCGCCGCTGACCGTGAACCAGTCCAGGTGGTCCACGAGTTCGGACTTTTTCGCCTTGCTGATGTTGAAGTACTCCAGGGTGGGCCGGCCGCTGGTGTCCGCGGGGTTGACGAAGGTCTCGCCCAGCGCGCCCGAGATCGGCCAGCGCAGCCAGACCAGACCGCCGCCCGCGACCGGGTACAGCGCCGAGTACTTGGAGGCGGTGACCGGGAAGGGGGTCACCCGGCTCTCCAGTCCCTCCACCTCGACCGTGACTGCGCCGCCCTCGCCGGGCTCCTCGTCCTCGACGGGGTCCAGACCGCCCGCCGCAGGCCGCCCGTCGGGGCTGAGGGCGAAGGGGGAGGGGGTCGCCGACGAGAGCGGGACCAGGTACGGGCGGCAGCCCAGCGGGAAGGACAGGTCGCCGGTGTGCACGTCGTACACCGGGTCGAAGCCGCGCCAGGACAGGAACGCTAGATAGCGGCCGTCGCGGGTGAAGACGGGGTTCTCGTCCTCAAAGCGGCCGTTGGTGACGTCGATGACGAGCCGGTCGCTGATGCGGGCCAGCTTGATCTGCCGCAGCGAACGGCCGATCCCTGGATGCGACCAGGTCAACCATGACCCGTCCGGTGAGAAGGCCAGATCACGGACCGGACCATTGATCGACTGGATCAACTCGGTGACCACGCCGTCGGAGCCTTCGCCGTCAACGGAATCAATGCCGTCAGGAGCAGCGGCATCAACATGGTCAATACCGTCAATGGAATCAACAGAACCGACAGAATCAACCGAGTCGGCTGGATCGGCGGAATCGGCAGCATCGGCAGCGTTGACGGCATCAACAGCATTGACGGCATTGACTGCGTCGACGGAATCAACAGATGCCTCGACGCCCTCAACATCCTCGGTCACGTCGATCAGCAGCAGCCGCCCGTCGTGCGCCGCCACCGCCAGCCGCTCGCCCAGCGGGTCGGACACCAGTTCAAGGACCCGGCCCAGTCTCCCGGAGGCCAGCCGGCGCGGTGGGCGGTCGCCGCTCGCCCGGGGCAGGTGGGCGATCTCGACCGCGTCCTCGCCGCCGGCGTCCGTGACGTACGCGATCTGCCCGGTCGAGCCGAGCATCTCCGGGAGCCGCACCCGTACCCCCGGCGTGTCGGCGATGGTGCGCGCCGGGCCGTCGCGGTGGGTGAGCCAGTACAGACTGCCGCGTACGACGACGGCGCTGGCCCGTCCCGTCTCGTCGACGGAGACGCCGTCGACGTGCTGGGCGGCCGGCACCTGGTAGGGGCGGCGCCCGGCGCGCGGCCCGGACAGCCGTACGTCCAGCCTGCGCGGCGCCGAGTCCGGGCCGAGGTCGTCGACGAGCCACAGGTCGCCCGCGCACTGGTACACCACCCGGGTGCCGTCGCTGGCGGCGTGCCGGGCGTAGAAGGCGTCGTGGTCGGTGTGCCGGCGCAGGTCGGAGCCGTCGTAGGCGCAGGAGTAGAGGTTGCCGACGCCCTCGTGGTCGGAGAGGAAGGCGATCCGGCCGGCGACGAACATCGGGGAGTCCAGATGGCCGCCGATGCCGGCGAGCAGCCGCTGCCCGTGCAGCCAGAGCCGGCCCATGGCGCCGCCCCGGTAGCGCTTCCAGCCGGCCGGTTCGTGCGGCGGGGTGCCGGTGAGCAGCAGGGTCCTGCGCTCGCCCTCGAGGTCGGCGACCTGGATGTCGGAGACCGGCCCCCAGGGCAGCTTGCGGCCCGGGTCGCCGTCGGGGGACACCTTGTAGGCCCAGGTGAAATAGGAGAACGGCTGCCCCTGGGAGGCCACCGCGAGAATGTCGCCCTCCGGGGTCCAGCCGCACACCTGGGTGTCGGCGCTGCCCCAGTACGTCAGCTGCCGGCCTGGCCCGCCGTCCACGTCGGCCAGGTGGATCTCGGGCACCAGGCTGCGCCAGCTCGTGTACGCGACCTGACGGCCGTCCGGCGAGAAGCGCGGATGGCCGATCTTGGTGCGGTCGACGGTGAGCCGCCAGGCGCGGCCCGGGGCGTCCAGCGAGGTCAGCCAGAGGTCGTCCTCGGCCACGAAGCACAACAGGTCACCGTGGAGATGCGGCAGGCGCAGATAGCTCACCTCCCCATGCTTTTCCTGGTGCAGTGGCCCAGCAACTCGTGGGCACGCGCGCGTGGCCGACACACGTGAGAGAGCACACGTACGAAACGGTTTCGTTTCTCTAGATCTCGGGGTATCTTCAACATGTACGCATCGAGGTGCCGACGGAACAGGGAAGGGTGAGTGGCATGACTGAGGTCGCAACGGCGCGTCGCAGTCGGATCACGCCCGAGCGCGAGGCCGAGCTGTACGAGGCGGTGCTCGACCTGCTCCGTGAGGTCGGCTACGACGCCGTCACCATGGACGCCGTCGCCACCCGCACCAAGTCCAGCAAGGCCACCCTCTACCGCCAGTGGGGCGGCAAGGCCGAGCTGGTGGCCAAGGCGGTACGGCACACCAAGCCGGGGGGTGCGGGCTTCCACGGCATCGACACCGGCTCGCTCCGGGGCGATCTGCACGCTCTCACCCTGCGCTCGGACGACTGCGAGATGGAGCAGAACTCCGCGCTGATGCGAGGTCTCGCCATGGCGATCCATGGCAACCCGGACCTCCTGGAAGCGTTCAAGGAGCATCTGATCGGGCCCGAGATGGCCGATTTCAACCAGGTGCTGCAGCGGGCCATCGACCGGGGTGAGGTCCGTGCGGACAACCCTGCGATCGACTTCGTGATGCACATGATGATCGGTGGATTCGCCGCCCGTTCCCTGATCGACGAGCAGCCGCCCAACCAGGCCTTCCTCCTGTCGTACATCGACGCCGTGGTGCTCCCCGCACTCGGCGCGCCCACCACCGGCTGACCCCTCCCCACAGCCAGCCCACCTGACGCCTCCGCTCACGTCGTCGGGCCGATCACCCCTGCCACCCACCGGGTTGATCACCCCTGCCCTGAATACCCCACGACCTGACCGGGAGTACGCCCTCGTGGCCACGTTTCTCTACAAACTGGGCCGGCTCGCCTTCAGGCGACGGCACTTCGTCGCACTCATATGGGTGGCGCTGCTCACCCTCGCCGGAGTCGGCGCGGCCAGTGCCCCCGCCGCCGGCAACACCTCCTTCTCCATCCCCGGAACCGAGGCCCAGAAGGCCTTCGACCTGCTGGACCAGCGCTTCCCGGGCACCAGCTCCGACGGCGCCACCGCGCGCGTGGTCTTCAAGGCGCCGGCCGGCGAGAAGATGACGGACAAGCTCAACAAGGCGACCGTCAAGGACACCGTCAAGGAACTGTCCGAGGGCTCCGAGGTCGACTCGGTCGCCGACCCCTACAAGGGCAAGGCCGTCAGCAAGGACGGCACCATCGCGTACGCCTCGGTCAAGTACAAGGTCTCCGGCATGGAGCTGGAGGACTCCTCACGGGACGCCCTGAAGGCGGCCGCGCAGGACGCGCGGGACGCCGGGCTGACCGTGGAGATCGGCGGTGACGCGCTCAGCGCCACGCCCGAGACCGGCTCCAGCGAGGTCATCGGTATCGCGATCGCCGCGGTCGTCCTGGTCATCACGTTCGGCTCGCTGCTCGCGGCCGGGTTCCCGCTGCTCACCGCGATCATCGGCGTCGGTATCGGCGTCTCCACGATCACTGCCCTGGCCAGCGCCCTCGACCTGGGCTCCACCACCTCCACACTGGCCACGATGATCGGCCTCGCGGTCGGCATCGACTACGCCCTGTTCATCGTCTCCCGCTACCGCGCGGAACTCGCCGAGGGCCGCGAACGCGAGGAAGCCGCCGGCCGCGCGGTCGGCACGGCGGGCTCGGCGGTCGTCTTCGCCGGTCTGACGGTCGTGATCGCCCTGGTCGGACTCTCCGTCGTCAACATCCCGATGCTCACCAAGATGGGTGTGGCCGCCGCGGGCACGGTCGTCGTCGCCGTCCTGATCGCCCTCACCCTCATCCCGGCGCTGCTCGGCTTCGCGGGCCGCAGGATCAAGCCCACCGGCGAGAAGAGCAAGCTGCTCGGCGGCGGCCGCGCGAAGAAGAAGCACGCCGACAAGCCCAACATGGGCACCCGCTGGGCCAGCTTCGTCGTACGGCGCCCGGTCGCCGTCCTGCTGCTCGGTGTCGTCGGCCTCGGCGCGGCGGCGGTCCCCGCGGCCTCCCTGCAGCTCGGCCTCGGCGACGACGGCTCCCAGCCGACCTCGACCACCCAGCGCCGCGCCTACGACCTGCTCTCCGACGGCTTCGGCCCCGGCTTCAACGGACCGCTCATGGTCGTCGTCGACGCCGAGGACAGCGCCCACCCGAAGTCGGCGTTCAAGAAGGTCGACAACGAGATCAAGGGCCTCAAGGACGTCGTCACGGTGACCCCGGCCGCCCCCAACAAGGCCGGCGACACCGCGACCATCACCGTCATCCCGAAGTCCAAGCCGTCCTCGACCACCACCGAGGACCTGGTCCACGCGATCCGTGACCAGGGCGCCGAGATCACCGCCGACACGGACGCCAAGGTCCTGGTCACCGGCTCGACGGCGATGAACATCGACGTCTCGCAGAAGCTCAACGACGCCCTGATCCCCTACCTGGTCCTGGTCGTCGGCCTCGCCTTCCTCCTGCTGATCGTGGTCTTCCGCTCGATCCTGGTCCCGCTGAAGGCCGCCCTCGGCTTCCTGCTCAGCGTGATGGCGGCGCTCGGCGCCGTGGTCGCGGTCTTCCAGTGGGGCTGGCTGTCCGGCCTGCTCGGCGTCGAGGAGACCGGCCCGGTCATGTCGATGATGCCGATCTTCATGGTGGGCGTCGTCTTCGGCCTCGCCATGGACTACGAGGTGTTCCTCGTGACCCGGATGCGGGAGGCGTACGTCCACGGGGAGAAGCCGAACCAGGCCGTCGTCACCGGCTTCAAGCACGGCGCACGGGTCGTCACGGCCGCCGCCGTCATCATGATGGCCGTCTTCTCCGGCTTCATCGGCTCCAGCGAATCCATGATCAAGATGATCGGCTTCGGCCTCGCGATCGCCGTCTTCTTCGACGCGTTCATCGTCCGCATGGCGATCGTCCCCGCCGTACTCGCCCTGCTCGGCAAGCGCGCCTGGTGGCTGCCGAAGTGGCTGGACCGCCTGCTGCCCAACGTCGACGTCGAGGGCGAGGGCCTGCGCGCCCTGTCCGACAAGAACGCCGACAAGAACACCGGCGACGACTCCGGCAGGGACGACGAGGACCGGGAGCTGGTACGCGCCTGACGCGCGGCTCGTGAAAGACCGCCGGTGAGGGTCCGTGGGGACGGGGCGCCCTCACCGGCTTTCTCGTGCCCGCACGGACCGCGGCGTCCACCACGGCCACCGGGCCTCGGGGTTAACCGTTCGCGTCACCTCGGCCGCCCTGGTTAGCGTGCTCCTCATGACGACGACAGCCGCCACTGACGCCGATGCCGCGGGCTCCGGAGCCCACCCTCGTTTCGCCGCCGCCCTGGAGGAGCTGGGGCTCGGGGAGCTGACCTCGCGGGTCCGGCGGTTCCCGGACGCGGCCCGTACCGCGGCGGAAGCCGCCGCGGCGATCGGGTGCGAGCTGAGCGAGATCTGCAAGTCGCTGATCTTCGCGGCCGACGGGGTGCCGGTCCTGGTGCTGATGGACGGCGCCTCCCGGGTCGACCTGGAACTCGTCCGCGAGCAGCTCGGCGCCGGCAAGGTGACCCGGGCCAGGGCGGACGTCGTACGCGAGACGACCGGGTACGCCATCGGGGGCGTGCCGCCGTTCGGGCACCGCACACGCACGCGCGTGCTCGCCGATCGCGCGCTGCTGCGGCACGACGTGGTGTGGGCCGCAGCGGGCGATCCCCACGCCGTCTTCCCGATCACGCCCGCGGCCCTGGTCGAGCACGCCGGCGCCACCGTCGTGGACGTGCGCGAGCCCACCGGGTGAATTCACCGGTCGCCGCGGCCGTGCGTGAGCCCACCGCGTGACCCCACCGGTCCCCGCGGTAGTGCGTGAGCCCACCGCGTGACCCCATCGCGTCACCTCACCGCGCCACCCCACCGGTTGCCGCGGCCGTCCTGGTCGCCGCGGTCACGCACGCCGGTCGGACGACGGGCGGGCCGTTCTGGCCTGCCAGGACGCAGCTGACGCAGGACGCAGCCGGCGCCACGGAGCGCGGCTGTGGACCGCACCGGCTGCGCGGTCGGGTCCCTCCTCGCGGTGGCAGGCTGCGCCCCCGTCCGCTCCGGCGCCAAGCCTGCTTTCGGGCCAAAGGACTTGCCGTTGCCTTGACGAACCGTTCTTCGAACGTTCAGTCGGCCGCCTGTGTCTGGGTTGTGTGTTCTCCGTAGGGTCCCTGCGAGTTGCGGAAGAAGGGACGCATGGGACTCATGGACACACTCCACGCAGTCCGGGCCCGAGGGATCACCAAGTGCTTCGGCGACATCGTCGCACTCGACGGTGTCGACCTGGATGTGACGCAAGGTCAGATCCACGGCCTGGTAGGACCGAACGGCGCCGGCAAGACGACACTGCTCGGCCTGCTGCTGGGGCTGGCCGTCGCCGACGGCGGCCGGCTGGAGATCCTGGGGACGCCGGTCGAGCGGACACTCGCCGCCCCCGACGGCGTCGCCGGCTTCGTGGACGCGCCCGGTCTCTACCCCTCGCTCACCGCCCGGCAGAACCTCGCCGCGCTGGCGGCCCTGCGCGACCTGGACACGGGGCCGGCGGGCATCGACGGCGTGCTCGGCGAGGTCGGGCTCACCGATGTCGCCGACGACAAGACCCGCGGCTTCTCCCTGGGCATGCGCCAGCGGCTCGGGCTCGCCGCCGCCCTGCTCACCCGGCCCCGGCTGCTCGTGCTCGACGAGCCGTCCAACGGCCTGGACCCGGCCGGCAAGAGACATGTGCACCGTGTCCTCAACCGGCTCGCCGCCGACGGAACCGGCGTGGTCCTCTCCAGCCACCGCATGGACGACCTGGAGGCCCTGTGCTCCGAGGTCACCATCCTCGCCACCGGACGCGTCGTCTTCTCCGGCCCGCTGAGCAAGCTGGCCGCCGAGAACCGTGAACTCGACTACCGGCTGCGCGTCTCCGACCCCGAGGCCGCGCGCCGGGTCGCCGCCGACACGGCGGGCATCCGGATCGTCGACGACAGCGGCGTACGACACGACGCCGACGTACTCGTCGTACGCGCACTGGTGCCCGCCCTCGACGAACTCGTCGCGGAGGTCGTGCGGTCGGGCGTCGCGGTGCGCGAACTCGCCCCGGTCGTCTCCCCGCTCGAAGCCGCGTTCCTCGCCCTCACCGAGCACCAGGAGGCCGGCCGATGACCACCGCCACCGCCACCGCCCCCGTCGTCACCGAACCCGCCGGCGCCCGTCGTGTCCCGGTGTCGCGCGGCTACCGGTTCGAACTCGTCAAACTGGTCTCCCAGTGGCGGATCCGGCTGGTGGTGCTCGCCTGCTGGATCGCGCCGGCGCTCTTCGTCGCCGGGGTGAGCGGGCAGAGCACGCTCCCCGCCGACACGCTCTTCGGCCGCTGGATGCATGCCACGGGCTGGGCCGGACCGCTGGTGATGCTCGGTTTCGCGGGCACCTGGGC
>NZ_JBHXSK010000086.1:0-31407 GCF_042716195.1 Streptomyces sp. NPDC058683 | reverse complement strand
GTGGTCGCCGACGTGGTCCGTATCGAGGACGGCAAGCTCGCCGAGCACTGGGATGTCTGGGAGGAAGAGGCGACCCGATCGGAATCCGCGGGCGGATGGCCGATGTTCGGCGACCGATTTCCCGCCGGGTAAGTCGAGCGAGCCGGGTGAGCCGGGCGACAGGCCAGGGCGCCGCCGGAGGCCACGGTCCGATTGCGCTGTCATTCTCGGGATGTCGCCGAGGCGTGCTGGGTGATGGCCTCGAAGAGGAGAAGACCCTGGTCCACCAGCTCCTCCCGTGAAATGTTCAGTACTCCGCCGAACCAGCTCAGCAGCATCTCGCTGACCGCGCCCACGACGGCCACGGACAGGGGGGCGGTGTCGATCCGGGGATCGTGAAGCTCTTCCCTCAGGAGGGAGTCCACGAGGCCGCTCATGCGCTGCAGACCCAGCCGTCGTTCGTGTGCTGTGAGGGGACCGGCACCCAGGGACTCCGCGAGTTTGACGCGCCCTTTCCTCGGGTCCTGCAGAGGGAGCCCGACGATGACGTCGATCATGTTCCGAGCCCGGTCGCGCAGCGGCTGGTCCGTGTCGATCGCCTCGGCGCATCGGGCGATCTGCTCCTCGTAGATGTCTCTGATGATCGCTGCCATGAGATCGTCGAGCGAGGTGAAGCTCTCCGTGAAGTACCTGTCCTTCAGCCCGGCGTGGCGGAGTACCGCACTGATCGACGTGTGGGCGTATCCCTGGCTGGAGAAGAGTTCGAGGCCGCTCTCCATGAGACGCCGACGGCGGAGCGATGCGCGCTGGTCCGCCGTTGCTCCGCCGTAGGTCCTCATGCTGCACCACCTCTCCGGTGTTCTACCCATCTGGTGGTGTATTACCCCAGATGGGTGTAACGTCGCATTTATTCAGTCGTGAACCGTGAAAGCGCTCCTCGCGAGGCCGATACCGGTCGCAAGGGGCGTCGCAGACGCGGCCCGCCCGCAGGTTCGACGCGCCGGGCCACCGCGTAGGAAAGTCATGACCGGCAGCGGCCTGCGTCCCGTGCTGAGCACCCCCGTGCCCGCTGGTCATCCACGTATCGAACACCACGGAGTGCCGTGGTCCCAGGGCCATGCCGTGGGGAGAGTTCACCATGGATCCCACACATCTGTTCATCGGCGGACGCTGGGTGCACGCGTCCGGCGACCGCGTCATCAACGCCGTGTCCGCCAGTACCGGCGATCACCTCGGTGCGGTACCGGACGGTTCCCAGGGCGACATCGACCGGGCGGTCAGGGCCGCTCGTGCCGCGTTCGACGCACCGGCCGGCTGGGCCTCCTGGAGCACCGAACGCCGCGCGGCCGCCATGATCCGTCTCGCGGCTGCGCTCGATGCCAGGAAGGGGGCGACGTCCGACGCCGTCAGCGCGCAGAACGGCATGCCGATCACTGTCGCCCGGTCCTTCGAAGGCGTGGTGCCGTCAGCCCTGCTGCGCTATTACGCGGCTCTGGCCGACAGCATGCCGGGCGAGGAACTGCGTACCGGACTGCCCCGCGGCACCACCCTGGTCCGCCGGGAACCCGCGGGCGTCGTAGCCGCCATCATGACCTGGAACTTCCCTCAGACCATCGCCTTCTTCAAGGTGGCCCCGGCTCTGGCGGCCGGTTGCGTGCTCGTCCTCAAACCCGCGCCGGAGACGGTCCTCGACTCGGTGCTGCTGGCGCAGGCGGTCGAGGAAGCGGGCATCCCCGACGGCGTGATCAACATCGTGCCGGGCGGCCGCGACATCGGCGCGTATCTGGTCTCCCATCCTGACGTGGACAAGGTGTCGTTCACCGGATCCACCAGGGCGGGGCGCCAAGTGGCCGCCGCCTGTGCTGAGTTGCTGCGGCCGGTGACCCTGGAACTGGGCGGCAGGTCCGCCGCCGTCGTCCTCGACGACGCCGATCTCGCCGCGAACGCGGAGCAGTTCTTCATGGCCAGTCTGCTGAACAACGGTCAGACCTGTTACGCGAGTTCCAGGATCCTGGCCCCCCGCAGCAGGTATCGGGAAGTGGTGGAGTTCTGTACGGCGATGGCCCGTGACGCCGTAGTCGGTGACGCGCTCGACCCCGGCACCCAGATCGGCCCGCTGGTCAGCCGGCGCCAGCGCGAACGCGTCCTGGGTTACATCAAGACCGGCCTCAACGAGGGGGCCCGGCTCACCACCGGAGGAGGCCGGCCGGCCGGCCTCGACCGAGGCTGGTTCGTCGAACCCACCGTGTTCGCCGACGTCGAGAACGCGTCGACCATCGCGCAGGAGGAGATCTTCGGGCCGGTCCTCACGATCACGCCCTACGACGGCGAGGACGAGGCGGTGCGCCTGGCGAACGAGTCGGTCTACGGCCTCGCCGGCACGGTCTGGACCAAGGACCTGGACCACGGTGCCCGGGTGGCCCGCCGGATCCGGACCGGCACCGTCGGGCTCAACGGCTATCTCCCCGACCTCACCTCTCCCTACGGAGGCAGGAAGGCCAGCGGACTCGGCACCGAACTGGGGCCCGAGGGGCTTCAGGCGTACCAGCAGGTCCAGTCGATCTACCACCCCTGACACGACGGCCGTTCGCCGGACGAGGGAGCGAGCATGACGTCCACCGGAACCGAAGGATTCGACTACGTCGTCGTGGGCGCCGGCAGCGCCGGTTGCGTGCTCGCCGACCGCCTGAGCCGCGACGACCGCGTCCGCGTGCTGCTCCTCGAAGCGGGCGGCCCCGACACCGACGAACTCATCCACATTCCGGCCGCGCTCGGAATGCTCTTCGGATCGCATGCCGACTGGAGCTACCGGACGGTCGAACAACCCCGGCCGGGGCGTACCTTCGCCTGGCCCCGGGGCAGGACACTGGGCGGCTCGTCATCCACCAACGTCATGATCTACACCCGGGGCAACCGGCACGACTACGACGGCTGGCGTGACGAGCACGGCGCGAAGGGCTGGGGCTACGACGACGTCCTGCCGTATTTCGTGAAGTCCGAGTCGAACCACCGCCTCGGCGAGCCCTACCACGGTTCGGACGGACCCCTGCACGTCGAGGACCGCGTCTACACCCACGAACTCTCCCAGTGCTGGCTGGACGCCTCCGTGGCGTGGGGACTGGACCCCAACGACGACTTCGCGGGTGCGTCCCCGGCCGGCGCCGGCCTCTACCAGGTGACATGCCGTCACGGGCGGCGGTGGTCCGCGGCCGACGCCTATCTCCGCCCGGCCCTCGACCGACCCAATCTCACGGTACGCACCGGCGCCATGGCAACGGGGATCACACTCGACGGATCACGCGCGGTCGGCGTCACCTACCTCCGGGACGGACAGGAGCGGGTGGTCCACGCCGACCGGGAGATCCTGCTCTGCGGCGGATCCGTCAACTCGCCCCAGCTGCTGCTCCTGTCGGGCATAGGCGATCCCGGCGAGCTGCACGACGTGGGGATAGACGTCCGTGTCCCCCTGCCGGGGGTCGGGCGGAACCTCCAGGACCATGTGATGGCTCCCCTCGTGTGGGAGACCCGCGACTCCACCGACATCGTCCGGGACCTGCTCACCCCGGACAACCTCGAACGGTGGCGCGCCCACGGCGACGGGCCCTTCGCCTCCAACTACGGCGAGGTCGGCGCCTTCCTCAACGTCACGGACGGCACCGGCCGCCCTGACGTCCAGCTGGTGGGAGGGGCCACGGCGCTCATTCTCAGTGGTGCGGAAGTACCCGACCGGCCGGTCTTCACGATGAACTGCTGCCCCCTGAACCCGCGGACCCGCGGCACCGTCCGTCTCGCGTCGGCCGATCCCCAGGCCCCACCGCTGATCGATCCCCGGTACTTCGACGTACCCGCGGACATGTCGGTCATGGTCGCCGGACTCCGAGCGGTCATGGGCATCGCCCACCAGGCACCGTTCGCCGCACACCTGGCGCGGTCGTACCTGCCGGCCGACGACGGCCCGGACCGTCTGGACGGCATGGACGGCATGGACGACGCGGCCCTCGAAGAGTACGTCCGCAGGTGGAGTGCCACGGCGTACCACCCGGTGGGCACCTGCGCCATGGGAACCGGAGCCGACTCCGTCGTCAACGCGGACCTGGAGGTCCACGGAGTCGAGCGACTCCGCGTCGTCGACGCCTCGGTCATGCCGACTGTCATCAGCGGAAACACCAACGCGCCCACGATCATGATCGCGGAGAAGGCGGCCGAGCGGATCGGGTAGCGGCGTCGCCGCCAAGGCGGCGAACCACACCGGGTGGCCGGAAGCCGGCGATCTGCCGCCGGCCACCACGACGCTGGACGCAGCCGAACGATCACCGGAGACCATGCCCGGGAATGGGAGACATGTCGGCATGTGTTGGTGCGTGATGGACGACGAGCACCGGAGCACGACGTGAGCGCTGCGATGATCACTGCATCTGTGGTGGAGACCCTGCGGACCTGGCGTCGTTCGGCGCGACCTCTGTGGCTGGTCGGTCCCCTCCTGCTGATCATCGCGATCCCGGTGGCCGACGGGTTCCTGCCGCCCGACATCCATCTCGCCCACCTCCTCGTCGTCGCCGTGGCGGTCACCGCGGTCGGCGCCGGGCCGCTCGCCACCGCGCTGATCGGGGCACTGGCGGTCGCCGCACTGGTCTTCGCCGGCCTGGAACGACGGTCACTGACCACCGAGAGCGTCCTCGTCGAACTCTCCGCCCTCCTCGCCGTCTGCGCCTTCCTCGTCCTCTTCACCCGTCTACGGGACCGGCGCGAGCGCGAGCTCGCCCGGGCGCGCTCGGTGTCCGACGCGGCACAGCGCGTCGTACTGCGGCCGCTGCCGCAGCGCGCCGGACCCGTCACTCTCGCCTCGCAGTACCGCAGCGCCGAAGCGGACGCGACCATCGGCGGCGACCTGTACGCCGCCGCCCGGATCCCCGGCGCCACGCGGCTGCTCATCGGGGACGTCCGGGGCAAGGGGCTCCCCTCCATCAGCGACACGGCGATCGTGCTGGGCGCCTTCCGCGCCGCCGCACACCGCCGGATCCCGCTGCCGGAGCTGGTCGCCTACATCGAGGACGCCGTCCGGTGGGGACTCGCGGAGTTCGCGGAGCCGACGGAGGACGCCGCCGAGCGCTTCGTGACCGCCGCCGTCATGGACATCCCGGACGACGAGCCCGTGGTGCATCTGATCAGCTGCGGGCACCCGCCACCCCTCCTGCTGCGCGGCCTCACCAGGACTGCGCTGGCACTGACGGTCCCCGAGCCGTCGCCCCCGCTCGGCCTGGACGTGTGGCCCGCCGACGCGGACTGCACGGACAGTCCCGGCGCCTGCTACGTGCCGGCGACCTTCCCGTTCGAGCACGGCGACAGGCTGGTCCTGTACACCGACGGCGTCAGCGAGGCCCGGAACGCCGACGGCGACTTCTATCCGCTCGCCGAGCGCGCCACGGCCTGGGCGGACAAGGCACCCGGTCCACTGGTCGAGCGGCTCGCCGCGGACGTCCGGGCGTACACGGGCGGCCGGCTGAACGACGACATGGCCATGATCGTCGTCCAGCGCGATGCGTAGGATTCCGGTTCGGACAACCGTTCGCCAACCCGAGGTCCCCGGGCCGAGACCGATGAGCCCCTTGCAGCCCACACCGGAAGCCGTTCCAGAGAATCGCAGCTGGTATCCGGAGCGCAAACCGCCGCCGACAGCGGCGGAGTCCGGGGTGGTGCCGGTGTGGCGGCCCGGGTGCTCCTGCCCGGCTGTCACGCTTGGTTACTATGCTCATTTCATGCCCGGATCGCAGCACGGTGGAGCAATCCGTGGAATGTGAGGAAAACGAGCGATGGGGCCTTGGAAGATGCTGAGAGAGGTTACCGCTACCCGGTACGTCGCCCCCCTGCACTCCGGTGGCTCCGTACCCGGCATCGTCGAGGCCGACGACCTCGGGACGTACGTCGTGAAGTTCACCGGCTCCGCGCAGGGCCGCAAGGCACTGGTCGCCGAGGTGATCGTGGGGGAGCTGGCGCGGGCGCTGGGACTGCGCTTCCCCGAACTGGTGCTCGTGCACTTCGACCCGGCGATCGCCGGGCACGAGCCGCACCAGGAGGTGCGCGAGCTGCACGCGGCCAGCGCCGGGGTGAACCTCGGGATGGACTTCCTGCCCGGCGCGAAGGACTTCACCCCGGAGATCGCCGAGGTCTTCCCGGTGGACCCGCTGGAGGCCGGCCGGATCATCTGGCTGGACGCGCTCACCGTCAACGTCGACCGTACGGTCCACAGCTCCAACCTCATGGTCTGGCCGACGTTCGGCACCGCACCCCCGCACCTGTGGCTCATCGACCACGGCGCCGCCCTCGTCTTCCACCACCGCTGGGACACCTCGGTACCCGAGAAGGCCTACGACTTCCGCCACCACGCCCTCGGCCGGTACGGCCCCGACACCCGGGCCGCCGACGCCGAACTCGCGCCCCGGGTGACCGAGGAGCTGCTCAGGGACACCCTCGCCGAGGTCCCGGACGCCTGGCTCACCGACTTCGGCACGCCTGAGGAGATGCGCGAGGCCTACGCCGGCTATCTGCTGGCCCGGGTCCGGTCCTCCGCACAGTGGCTTCCCACCGATTTCCCGGGCCGTGACCAGCTCGCGGCCGAGGAGGCCGCCCGCGCGGCCAGGACACAGCAAGGACGCCCGGCCTGGCTGAAGCAGGTTCCCGACCTGCACGGCAAGCCCGCGGCTCAACAGGATTGGTCGGTACACCTCGGATGAGTGACAGCCAGCGCGTCGAGATCGAATACTGCACCCAGTGCCGCTGGCTGCCCCGCGCGGCCTGGCTGGCGCAGGAACTGCTCACCACCTTCGAGGCCGAGCTGACCGAACTGGCCCTGAAGCCCGGCAAGGGCGGCATCTTCGTCGTCCGGGTGAACGACGAGGTGGTCTGGGACCGCAGGGAACAGGGTTTCCCCGAGCCCACGGCCGTGAAGCAGGCCGTACGCGACCGAGTGGCCCCGGGCAAGTCCCTGGGCCACTCGGACAAGTGAGCCTCTGAGGATCAGCCGCGCAGCTGCTGGTACGCGGGCAGCGTCAGGAAGTCCGCGTAGTCGTCGTCGAGGGCGACGGTGAGCAGCAGGTCGTGGGCCTGCTGCCAGTGGCCGGCCGCGAAGGCCGCCTCGCCGGTCTCCTTGCGGATGTCGTCGAGCTCCTCGGCGGCGATCTTGCGGGTCAGCTCCGGCGTGGCCTTCTCGCCGTTCTCGAACTCGACGCCCGCGTTGATCCACTGCCAGATCTGCGAGCGGGAGATCTCCGCGGTGGCCGCGTCCTCCATGAGGTTGAAGATGGCCACCGCGCCGAGGCCGCGCAGCCAGGCCTCGATGTAACGGATGCCGACCTGGACGGCGTTGACCAGACCGGCGTAGGTCGGCCTGGCGTCCAGCGAGTCGACCGCGATCAGGTCGGCGGCCTCGACGTGGACGTCCTCGCGCAGCCGGTCCTTCTGGTTCGGCTTGTCGCCGAGGACCCGGTCGAAGGACTCCATGGCGATCGGGACCAGGTCGGGGTGGGCGACCCAGGAGCCGTCGAAACCGTCGTTCGCCTCACGGTCCTTGTCGGCGCGGACCTTCTCGAAGGCCACCTTGTTGACCTCGGGGTCCCGGCGGGAGGGGATGAAGGCCGCCATGCCGCCGATGGCGTGCGCACCGCGCTTGTGGCAGGTGCGGACGAGGAGTTCGGTGTACGCCCGCATGAACGGGGCGGTCATCGTCACGGCGTTGCGGTCCGGCAGGACGAACCTGGGCCCGCCGTCACGGAAGTTCTTCACGATGGAGAACAGGTAGTCCCAGCGGCCGGCGTTCAACCCCGAGGCGTGGTCGCGGAGTTCGTAGAGGATCTCCTCCATCTCGTACGCGGCCGTGATCGTCTCGATCAGCACCGTGGCACGGACGGTGCCCTGCGGGATGCCGACGTGGTCCTGGGCGAAGACGAACACGTCGTTCCAGAGCCGGGCTTCGAGGTGCGACTCGGTCTTCGGCAGGTAGAAGTAGGGCCCCTTGCCGAGGTCGAGCAGCCGCTGCGCGTTGTGGAAGAAGTAGAGCCCGAAGTCGACGAAGGCGCCGGGCACCTGCTCGCCGTCGACCTCGATGTGCCGCTCGTTCAGATGCCAGCCGCGCGGCCGCATCACGACCGTCGCCAGCTCCCCGTCCGGGCGCAGGGCGTACGACTTCCCCGAGCCGGAGTCCGTGAAGTCGATGTTCCGCGTGTAGGCGTCGATCAGGTTCAGCTGGCCCAGGACGACGTTCTCCCAGGTCGGCGCGGAGGCGTCCTCGAAGTCCGCGAGCCAGATTCGGGCGCCCGAGTTGAGGGCGTTGATGGTCATCTTGCGGTCGGTGGGGCCGGTGATCTCGACGCGCCGGTCCTTGAGCGCCTCGGGGGAGGGGGCCACCCGCCAGGAGTCGTCCGCGCGGATCGCGGCGGTCTCCGGGAGGAAGTCGAGCGTGGAGGTGCGGGCGATCTCGGCGCGGCGCTCGGCCCGGCGGGCGAGGAGTTCGGCACGGCGCGGCGAGAACCGCCGGTGCAGCTCGGCGACGAAGGCGAGCGCCGCGTCGGTGAGGACCTCCTCCTGCCGGGGCAGGGGCTCGGCGTCGACGATGGCCAGCGGAGACGGCGCTGGTGCGGACATGAGCTGTCACTTCCTTCAGCGGTGGCACCGGGTGCCAGTCGTTCCGGGTAGAGCGAAGCACACCCGATCAGGGGTCGGGCGCTTCTGAACAGTGGATACTAGTTTCCTCATTGTGGAAGTTCAATGGTTTGTTGATGTCGAGATTCTCCGGGTCGAGCCAAGGTGGCGCTCAGTGCCATCCCGTTCACTCAAGGTGGCCCAGATCCGCTTCGGTGTCGATGTCGAACGGCTCGGCCACATCCCCGCACTCGACCAGCGCGATGCTCGCCTCATGGGCCTTGAGGTAGGCGCGGGCGCCCCGGTCCCCGGTCGCGCTCGCGGCGATCCCCGGCCAGTGCCGGGCGCCGAACAGCACGGGATGCCCGCGCACCCCGTCGTAGGCGGCCGCCACCAGCGAGTCCTCGTCCCGGTATCCGTCGAGCACCCGCGCCACCGCCGCACCCCCGATCCCCGGCTGGTCCACCAGCGACACCAGCGCGGCCCGCACCCCCGCCCCGGCGAGCGACGCCAGCCCCACCCGCAGCGAGGACCCCATGCCCTCGGCCCAGTCCGGGTTCTCCACGACCACGCAGCCGCCCAGCTCGGCCCGCTCCCGCACGTCGTCCGCAGCGGCGCCCAGGACCACGTGCACCGGCCCGCAGCCGCCCGCGCGCAACACCCCTGCCGCGTACTCCACCAGAGGTCGCCCGCGATGCGTGAGCAGTGCCTTGGGCCGCCCGCCGAGCCGTCTGCCACCGCCGGCGGCGAGCAGCAGCCCGGCGATCTGGTCATGGGTGTCCGTCATGCGTCCTGCATACCCGACGCCGGGGCGGGCGGCCGGTTCCGCAGGGCTGAATTTCGGTCCGCGCTGTAGCGCGTCGCGCACGGGAGGGCGTTTACTGACCCGCGTCGCCGGGCGCCCGACCACCGTCATGGGGCGACGGGCGAGGGGGGAGAGCTGTGTTGCGGAGCTTGGGACAGAGACCAGTGACCGGCAGTGACGAGGATCCGAGGGTGACGGAACTACGGACGGCGGTCTCCCGACTGCGCCGCGAACTGGCCGCGCATCCGGCCGAGTTCACGGACCGTGCGATAGCCGAGGACGAGCTGGCGGCCCTGGCGGCGATGGCCGTCGGCGGCATGCCGGAGATCCCGCGCCTGCGCCGCTCCCTGTTACTGATCGCGGGAGCCATCGGCTCGGTGAGCGCACTGTCCCGGGGCCTGTCGGACGTACGCCAGGCGGTGGACCTGTTCGGGGAGCCCGGACGTTGAAACGCCGCTGAGGCTGCCCACCAGGGGCGCGGGGCCGTATCGACACGCGGCCCCGCCGCGTGGGCGCGACCAGCGGCAGCGCACCCGCCGACGGCGAAGTGGTCCCCAGGCCTCAGGCGCCCGAAGTCGCCAACGCCTGGGACAACTCGACCGCCACCTGCTGCAGCACCGGCACGATCTTCTCCGTCGCCGCCTCCGTGACCCGCCCCGCCGGCCCCGAGATCGAAATCGCCGCCGCGGTGGGCGAGTCCGGCACGGACACCGCCAGGCACCGCACCCCGACCTCCTGCTCGTTGTCGTCCACGGCGTACCCCAGCTGCCGTACCTCCGCCAGGGCGGTCAGGAACCCCTCCGGCGTGGTGATCGTCTTCTCCGTGGCCGCCGGCATCCCGGTCCGCGCCAGCAGCGCCCGCACCTCGGCGTCCGGCACGCCCGCCAGCAGCGCCTTGCCCACCCCCGTGGAGTGCGGCAGCACCCGCCGGCCGACCTCGGTGAACATCCTCATCGAGTGCTTCGACGGCACCTGCGCCACGTACACGATCTCGTCCCCGTCGAGCAGCGCCATGTTCGCCGTCTCGCCGGTCTCCTCGACCAGCCGCGCGAGGTACGGCCGTGCCCAGGTGCCCAGCAGCCGGGACGCCGACTCGCCGAGCCGGATCAGCCGCGGGCCGAGCGCGTACCGCCGGTTGGGCTGCTGGCGTACATAGCCGCAGGCGACCAGCGTGCGCATCAGCCGGTGGATCGTCGGCAACGGCAGCCCGCTGCTCGCGGACAGCTCGCTGAGGCCGACCTCGCCGCCCGCGTCCGCCATCCGCTCCAGCAGATCGAAGGCGCGCTCGAGGGACTGGACGCCGCCGCCGTTGGACTTGGCGGAGTCGGTGGTGCTGGCGCTGGACGTCGGCACGGCGCGTTCCTTTCGGGGCTGCCTTTCGGGCCGGGCAGAAGAGCAGAAGCCTACCCGGCGGCCGGTTGACGCCCTGTTTGTGCGTAGCTACGTTCTGCTTGACGGAATTGTAATTCCACTTTGTGGAAACGTCCAGAGTGCGGGCCTGTGTGGCCTCGAGAAGCAGTGTGCCCTTGACGGCGCGGGGGTGGGAGTGAAGACTCCTTCAACAGAACGTTGAATTCCGTTACATGGGTGTAAATCCCGTTTCCCGGAAGTAAAACGGCGGCAGAGAGAGGGGTCCGGGTGTCCGACGCTGAACTGGTGCTGCGCTCGACGCGCGTCATCACCCCGGAGGGGACACGGGCCGCCTCGGTCGCCGTGTCCGCCGGGACGATCACGGCCGTACTGCCGTACGACACCGCCGTCCCGACGGGCGCCCGTCTGGAGGACTTCGGCGACGACGTGCTGCTGCCCGGCCTGGTCGACACCCATGTGCATGTGAACGACCCGGGCCGCACCGAGTGGGAGGGCTTCTGGACCGCCACCCGCGCGGCGGCGGCCGGCGGCATCACCACCCTCGTCGACATGCCACTCAACTCCCTCCCGCCGACCACCTCGGTCGACAACCTCCGCGTCAAACAGGAGGTCGCCGCCGACAAGGCGCACATGGACGTCGGCTTCTGGGGCGGCGCGCTGCCCGACAACGTCAAGGATCTGCGCCCGCTGCACGACGCCGGGGTCTTCGGTTTCAAGGCGTTCCTGTCGCCGTCCGGCGTGGACGAGTTCCCGCATCTCGACCAGGAGCAGCTCGCCCGGTCCCTGGCGGAGATCACCTCCTTCGACGGCCTGCTGATCGTGCACGCCGAGGACCCGCACCACCTGGCCGCCGCCCCGCAGCACGGCGGCCCCAGGTACGCCGACTTCCTGGCCTCGCGTCCGCGCGACGCCGAGGACACGGCGATCGCCCAGCTGATCGCCCAGGCCAAACGCCTCCACGCGCGCGTGCACGTCCTGCACCTGTCCTCGTCGGACGCGCTGCCGCTGATCGCCGAGGCCAAGCGGGACGGCGTACGGATCACCGTCGAGACCTGCCCGCACTACCTCACCCTCACCGCGGAGGAAGTCCCGGACGGCGCCAGCGAGTTCAAGTGCTGCCCGCCGATCCGTGAGTCGGCCAACCAGGACCTGCTCTGGCAGGCGCTGGCCGACGGCACCATCGACTGCGTGGTCACCGACCACTCGCCCTCGACCGCCGATCTGAAGACCGCCGACTTCGCGACCGCGTGGGGCGGTATCTCCGGCCTCCAGCTCAGCCTCCCTGCTGTGTGGACGGAGGCTCGTAAGCGCGGCCACGGTCTTGAGGACGTGGTCCGCTGGATGTCGGCCCGCACGGCCGCGCTCGTCGGTCTCGACGGCCGCAAGGGCGCCATCGCGGCCGGCCGGGACGCCGACTTCGCCGTCCTCGCGCCCGACGAGACCTTCACCGTGGACCCGGCGGGCCTCCAGCACCGCAACCGGGTCACCGCCTACGCGGGCAAGACCCTGTACGGCGTCGTGAAGTCCACCTGGCTGCACGGCGAACGCATCGTCGCGGACGGCGCGTTCACGGCCCCGAAGGGACGCCTGCTGACCCGCACCCCCTGACCACCGCTCGCTTCCGCACCCGCAGCGGCCGACACCCGAGAGGAAACTTCTTTGACGGCGATCCCGACCTTCACCGGCGACGCGCACCCTTACTCCGGCGGCGACCCGTACGCCGACTACCGCACCGCCGACTTCCCCTTCACCCAGTACGCCAACCTCGCCGACCGGCAGCTCGGCGCCGGGGTCATCGCCGCCAACGACGAGTTCTTCGCCCAGCGGGAGAACCTGCTGGTGCCCGGGCGGCCCGAGTTCGACCCCGAGCACTTCGGGCACAAGGGCAAGATCATGGACGGCTGGGAGACGCGCCGCCGCCGCGGTGCCTCGGCCGGGCACCCCTGGCCCACGGCCGAGGACCACGACTGGGCGCTGGTCCGCCTCGGCGCCCCCGGCGTCGTCCGCGGGATCGTCGTCGACACGGCACACTTCCGGGGCAACTACCCGCAGGCGGTGTCGGTCGAGGGCGCGTCGGTCCCCGGCTCCCCGTCCCCCGCGGATCTCCTCGGCGACGACGTGAAGTGGACGACCCTCGTCCCGCGCACGCCGGTGGGCGGCCACGCGGCGAACGGCTTCGCCGTCTCCGTCGAACAGCGCTTCACCCACCTGCGCGTCAACCAGCACCCCGACGGCGGCATCGCCCGCCTGCGCGTGTACGGCGAGGTCGTCCCGGACCCCGAGTGGCTGTCGGCGCTGGGCACCTTCGACGTGGTCGCCCTGGAGAACGGCGGCCAGGTCGAGGACGCCTCCAACCTCTTCTACTCGCCGGCCACCAACACCATCCAGCCGGGCCGCTCCCGCAAGATGGACGACGGCTGGGAGACGCGCCGCCGCCGCGACCAGGGCAACGACTGGATCCGCTACCGGCTGGTGGTCCAGTCCCAGATCCGGGCGATCGAGATCGACACGGCGTATCTGAAGGGCAACAGTGCGGGCTGGGCGTCCGTGTCGGTGCGGGACGGCCAGGACGGCGCTGACGGCGACTGGCGGGAGATCCTCCCGCGCACCCGCCTCCAGCCGGACACGAACCACCGCTTCGTCCTGGCTTCCCCGGCCGTGGGCACGCACGCGCGCGTGGACATCTTCCCGGACGGCGGAATCTCCCGTCTGCGGCTGTTCGGAACGCCGACAGAGGCAGGAGCGGCGTCCCTGGCCACAAGCCACCGCGAACTGGCCTGACGCCTCTTCGCCCGCCCGCGCCCGGCAGACCCGCGCCCCGTGCGCTGCGGGCGGGTGGGCGGGCGAGGGAACCGCTGAAGCGTCGGCTACGTTCTTTTCCCGTGACCCTTCAGCAAGAAATCGTCGGCAACGCCATGCAGATGGCGGTCGTCAACCTGCACCCCGGCCAGACCGTCTACTGCGAAGCCGGAAAGTTCCTGTTCAAGACCACGAACGTGACCATGGAGACCCGGCTCGGCGGCCCGAACGGCGGCGGCCAGTCGCAGGGCGGTGGCGGCGGCATGGGCGGCATGCTGCGCCAGGCCATGGGCACCGCCATGCAGGTCGGCCAGCGCATGCTCGCCGGCGAGTCACTGGCGTTCCAGTACTTCAGCGCACAGGGCGGAGAAGGCACCGTCGGCTTTGCCGGCGTGCTGCCCGGCGAGATGCGCGCCCTGGAGCTCAACGGCACGCGCGCGTGGTTCGCCGAGAAGGACGCCTTCGTCGCGGCCGAGTCCACCGTCGAGTTCGGCATCGCCTTCCAGGGCGGCCGCACCGGCATGAGCGGCGGCGAGGGCTTCATCCTGGAGAAGTTCACCGGCCACGGCACCGTGATCATCGCCGGCGCGGGCAACTTCATCGACCTCAACCCCGCCGACTTCGGCGGCCGTATCGAGGTCGACACGGGCTGTGTCGTCGCCTTCGAGGAGGGCATACAGTACGGCGTCCAGCGCGTCGGCGGCCTCAACCGCCAGGGCCTCATGAACGCCGTCTTCGGCGGCGAGGGCCTCTCCCTGGCCACCCTGGAGGGCAACGGCCGGGTGATCCTGCAGTCCCTCACCATCGAGAGCCTCGCCAACGCCCTGAAGAAGGCCCAGGGCGGCGACAAGCAGGGCCCGACCGGCGGACTGTTCTCGACGCACGCGGGGTGAGGTGCCGTACGGACGATCACGACCGATGAGTCGCGGGCGCCCGCGGGGTCTGAGCTGACGACAACAGACCGCACCCCAGGAAGCAGGCACCCCTCATGGGCAAGCTCGTCTCCACCATGTTCGTCACCCTCGACGGCGTCTACCAGGCACCCGGCGGCCCCGAGGAGGACCCCAGCGGCGGCTTCACCCACGGCGGCTGGAGCCACCCCTACGGCGACGCGGACTTCGGCGGGTTCGTCACCGAGGTCTTCGACCGGGTCGGTGCCTTCCTGCTCGGCCGCCGTACGTACGACATCTTCGCCTCGTTCTGGCCACACGTCACCGACCCGGCCGACCCGATCGCGGCCAAGCTCAACGGGCTCCCGAAGTACGTCCCGTCCGCGACCCTCACCGACCCCGGATGGTCCGGCACCACGGTCCTCGGCGGCGACCTCGCCAAGGAGGTCACGGCCCTCAAGGAGCGCACCGACGGCGAACTCCAGGCGCACGGCAGCGGCGCGCTGGTCCGCTCGCTGCTGGACCTGGGACTGGTGGACACCCTCCACCTGCTGACGTTCCCGGTCGTGCTGGGCAGCGGCCGCCGCTTCTTCGACGAGGTCACCGTGCCGACGAAGTTCCGGCACACCGGCGGCCGGGTCACCGCGGCGGGCGTCTCCATCCAGTCGTACGACCTCGCGGGCCGCCCCGACTACGGTTCCTACCTCGCCGACGCGAACGCCTGACCCGGTCGGGGCCCGCCCCGTGAAGGCCGCGGGCCCCAGGTTAATTCCCTGAAAACTCAGGGGACTTGACGGGAAATTCTTCAGACTTGTCATTGACATGCCACTGTCTACGCGCGTCATCATGGAGCCATGAGATTCCCCCCACGAATCACCCGCGTCGGCGCCGCCGGCGTCGTCCTGTCCGCCCTCCTCGTCGGCGGTACGGTCACCGCCGGTACGGCGGACGCCGCGGCCGCCTCGGTCGGCAGTATCTGCTACAGCGACCTGCCGTCGCAGGCGTACGACACGCTCGACCTGATCGCGTCGGGCGGTCCGTTCCCGTACTCGCAGGACGGCACCGTCTTCCGCAACCAGGAGGGCGTGCTGCCCAGCCAGGCCAGCGGCTACTACCACGAGTACACCGTGAAGACGCCTGGTTCTTCCACGCGCGGAGCACGTCGCATCGTGACCGGCAAGAAGACCCAGGAGGACTACTACACGGCGGACCACTACGTGACGTTCGACCTGGTCAACTTCGGCTGCTGAGTCCCTGGCCGAGTCGACCGGCCGGCCGCCAGGAACGGCGCGACCAGCCGGAGGTCCGGTCCGCGTTTCAGCCGGACCTCCGGCTCCCCGCGACGGCGAACAGCGCGATCGCCAGCACGATCAGTGCGACGCCGGCGTAGACGCCGTAGCCGTCGAGGAAGCCGAGCCGTTGCAGGAGACCCACGTGCCAGTGGGCGAACTCGTGCAGCAGGCCCAGCACACCCTGCACCAGAGCGATGAATCCGAGCAGTTCCAGCAGCTGTTTCACGGCACGACTCTCGCCCCGCGGCCTCCCCCCATGCCATCGGCCGCGGGGCGAGTTGTGCCCGCCGGAAGTCGCCCCGCACGCGCGCGTGCCGTGCCGAAAGTCCATACGAGCCCAACTTTGGTCGACGATCCCGTGCGCGGGGAGGTGGCACGGTCCGGTCCTGCGTAGATTTGTCGACCGTGAGCGGTGACATCTCGGTACGGACGTTCGAGCGGCGACGGTGGCTTTTCCCGTCCGCCGTGATCCATGAACTCGATCCCGGCACCGGCCCGGCCGGCCGGCGGCCCAGGCGCACCGCGCGTGACTGGCTCGTCGACTTCAGCTGCTTCCTGCTCGCCGTCCTCCTGGGCGCGGCCGCCGCGAAGACGCTGTGGCAGGACCCGAACGTCTCGCACGGCCTCGCGGTCACCGACCAGCTCATCGGCGGTCTGGCCTGCGCCGCGGTCTGGCTGCGCCGCCGCTGGCCGATGGGCCTGGCGATCGCGATGATCCCGGTCGGCTTCGTCTCCGACACCGCGGGCGGCGCCGCCATGGTCGCCCTGTTCACGCTCGCCGTGCACCGCCCGTTCCGGTACGTCGCCTGGATCGGCGGCGTCAACCTCGCGCTGGTCCCGCTCTTCTACTGGCTGCGCCCCGACCCCGACCTGCCTTATCTGGCCGTCGTCATCCTGGTCGTGCTGTTCGGCCTCCTGGTCATCAGCGTCGGCATGTTCGTGCGCTCCAAGCGGCAGCTGATGGTCAGCCTGCGCGACCGCGCCCAGCGGGCCGAGACCGAGGCCGGGCTGCGCGCCGAGCGGGCCCAGCGGCTGGCCCGGGAGGCCATCGCCCGCGAGATGCACGACGTCCTCGCCCACCGGCTGACCCTGCTCAGCGTGCACGCCGGGGCCCTGGAGTTCCGTCCCGACGCGCCCCAGGCGGAGATCGCCCGGGCGGCCGGGGTGATCCGGGAGAGCGCCCACGAGGCCCTCCAGGACCTGCGCGAGATCATCGGCGTCCTGCGCGCCGCCGACGGCGACGAGGCGGGCGGCCGGCCACAGCCCACCCTGGCCGCGCTCGACGCGCTCGTCGGCGAGTCCCGCCAGGCCGGCATGAAGGTCACCCTCGACAACCACGTCGGCGACCCGTCGGCCGTCCCCGCCTCCGTCGGCCGCACCGCCTACCGCATCGCCCAGGAGGGCCTCACCAACGCCCGCAAACACGCCCCCGGCGCCGAGGTCACCGTCCGCGTCACCGGAGCCCCCGGCGACGGCCTGGACATCACCGTGCACAACCCCGCCCCGGAGGCCGAGGCCCCGCACGTACCCGGCTCGGGCCAGGGCCTGATCGGCCTGACCGAACGTGCGACGCTGGCCGGGGGCAGGCTGGAGCACCGGGCCCTCGGCGACGGCGGTTTCGAGGTGCGGGCCTGGCTGCCCTGGGCCGCCGCCCGAACGACCACGTGATGCCCGTGTGGTCGCCGGCGACTCTCGCAGGAAGCCCCGCTTTATGACAAGAACGAAGGCAGCGTCGTGCGCTGGCGAAGGCGTTCGGGTGCGCCCGGGTGGTGTGGAACGACTGCTTGCGCGACCGCAGGGAAGCGCACGCGGCAGGACTGCCGTATGTGAAGTCGGCGGATCTGTCCCGGCTTCGCATCACCCAGGCCAAGCGCACCGAGGAACGGGCCTGGCTCGCCGACGTGTCGGCGGTCGTCCTGCAGCAGTCCCTGCGGGACCTGGACACCGCGTACAAGAACTTCTTCGACTCCGTCAAGGGCACGCGGCAGAGCCGCAAGGTCGGGCCGCCCCGCTACAAGTGGAAGAAGGACACCCGGCAGTCGATCCGCCTCAACTCCAATGCCTTCTCCCTCCAGGACGATGGCACGGTGTACGTGGCCAAGGTCGGCAGTCTCAAGGTCAAGTGGTCCCGCCGGCTTCCGGCCGCGCCCACGTCCCTGACCGTCACCAAGGACAGCTGTGGCCGGTACTTCCTCAGCTTCGTCGTGGACACCGAGCCGGACATCCTTCCCAAAGCGGAGGCAGAGGCCGGTATCGACCTCGGGCTTTCCGCCTTCGCTGTCCTGTCCGACGGGCGGAAGATCGACAGCCCGCGTTTCCTGCGCCGGGCGGAGAAGAAGCTCAAACGCCTTCAGCGGGAGCTGTCCCGTAAGGCCAAGGGATCGAAGAACCGGGCCAAGGCCCGTATCAAGGTCGCACGCCAGCACGCCAAGGTGGCGGACCGGCGCCGGGACTGGCACCACAAGGCTTCCACACAGATCATTCGCGACAACCAAGCGGTGTACGTGGAAGACCTCGCGGTGTCCGGTCTCGGCCGCACCCGGCTCGCCAAGTCCGTGTACGACGCGGGATGGTCTGGGTTCGTACGGATGCTGGAGTACAAGGCGGTCAAGCATGGCCGAACCTTCGCCAAGGTGGACCGATCCTTCCCGTCCTCTCAGATCTGCTCGGCCTGCGGATTCCGGGACGGCCCCAAGCCCCTGCACGTCCGGAAGTGGACGTGCGGCGCGTGCGGTACCGTGCACGACCGCGACCACAACGCAGCCCGCAACGTCCTTTTCGAAGGACGTCGTATCGTCGCCGCCGGACGGGCGGAGACGCCAAACGCCTGTGGAGCGCGGGTAAGACGGGCATCCGTGCCCGCACAGCGCGGTGAAGCAGGAAGCCGCCGGAAGGGTCGGAGGACCCAGGCCGGAATCCCTGGACTTTGGGCCAGGGAGCAGGTCAAGTAGGAGCCATGACCGCGATCAGACTGCTGCTCGTCGACGACGACCCCCTGGTGCGGGCGGGGCTGTCCCTGATGATGGGCGGGGCCGGGGACATCGAGATCGTCGGGGAGGGCGCCGACGGCGACGAGGTCGAGGCGCTCGTCGACCGCACCCACCCGGACGTCGTCCTGATGGACATCCGCATGCCGGCCGTGGACGGGCTCACCGCCACCGAGCGGCTGCGCGCGCGTGCGGACGCCCCGCAGGTCGTCGTCCTGACCACCTTCCACGCCGACGAACAGGTGTTGCACGCCCTGCGCGCGGGGGCCGCCGGGTTCGTCCTCAAGGACACCTTGCCCGCCGAGATCGTGGACGCGGTGCGCCGGGTCGCGGCCGGTGACCCCGTCCTGTCGCCCGCCGTCACCCGTCAGCTGATGCGGCACGCGGCGGGCGCCCAGGCGGACACCCGGCAGGCACGCGCGCGTGACCGGCTCGCCGCCCTCAACGACCGCGAGCGCGAGGTCGCCGTCGCGGTCGGCCGGGGCCTCGCCAACGCCGATATCGCCACCGGCCTCTTCATGAGCGTCGCCACCGTCAAGACCCATGTCTCCCGCATCCTGGCCAAGCTCGGCCTGAACAACCGCGTCCAGATCGCGCTGCTGGCGTACGACGCGGGACTGCCGGAGGACTAGGGGCACCAGCCGGGCGTCCCGCGCGTTCTCCGGGTACGGGACGGCCTCGGGGACCTCCTGAAGGGGAAGTACAGCATGCAGGTGACCGACCTCGGCGAGTACGGCGACGGTCTGCGCACGGATCCGCACACGGTGTACGCCCGGCTGCGCGAGCGCGGCCCGGTGCACCGGGTGCACTGGCCGCTGCCCGACGACGAGTACCACGAGACCTGGCTGATCGTGGGGTACGAGGAGGCCCGCGCGGCGCTCGCCGACCCCAGACTCGCCAAGGACACCGAGAAGGTCGGCTTCAAGTTCCTCGACGAGGAGCAGATCGGCAAGTACCTGCTGGCCGCCGACCCGCCCCAGCACACCCGGCTGCGCGGGCTCGTCACGCGCGCGTTCACCGCCCGCCGGGTGGCCGGACTGGAGCCGCGGATCCAGGAGATCACCGACCGCCTGCTCGACGAGATGCTTCCGCACGGCCGCGCCGACCTCATGGACGCCCTCGCCTACCCGCTGCCGATCACGGTGATCAGCGAACTGCTCGGCGTCCCCGAGCTGGACCGCGCGCGGTTCCGGAAACTCTCCAACGAGGTGGTCGGCTCCGCCCGTCCGAGCAGCGAGTTCGACGCGTTCGCCGAGCTCGCCGACTATCTGAAGGAGCTGATCGAGGACAAGCGGTGCGCGGGCCCGAGCGGCGACCTGCTCAGCGACCTGATCCGCACCACCACCGAGGACGGCGACCGGCTCTCCGTCGAGGAACTGCGCGGCATGGCCTACGTCCTGCTGATCGCCGGCCACGAGACCACCGTCAACCTGATCGGCAACGGCGTCCTCGCCCTGCTCACCCACCCCGGCCAGCTCGCCGCCCTGCGCGCCGACATGAGCCTCCTGGACGGGGCGGTGGAGGAGATCCTGCGCTGGGAGGGCCCGGTGGAGAACGCGACGTACCGGTACGCCGCCGAGCCCCTGGAGATCGCCGGCGCCGCCATCGAGCGGGGCGACCCGGTGATGATCGGGCTCACCGCCGCCGACCGCGACGCCGCCCGCTTTCCCGAGCCCGACCGCTTCGACATCCGCCGCGACCACCGCGGCCACCTCGCCTTCGGCCACGGCATCCACTACTGCCTGGGCGCGCCCCTGGCCCGCCTGGAGAGCCGCACGGCCCTGCGTTCCCTCCTGGAGCGGGCCCCGGACCTCGCCCTGGACGGCCCACCCGGGGACTGGCTGCCGGGCACGCTGATGAGGGGGGTGCGGAACCTTCCGGTGCGCTGGTAGCCAGGGACGGACGCGGTCAGCCCAGCCGGTCCGGGATCTCCGCGAGTGCCACTGGTCTTCGCTCGTGCCGGGAGACCTCGCAGGCCTCCGCGATCCGCAGCGCCTGGAGCGCCTCGCGCCCGTCGCAGGGGTTGGCGAGCCCGCCGCGCACCACGTCGACGAAGGCGCACAGCTCGGCCTCGTAGGCGGGTCCGAACCGCTCCAGGAAGCCGGGCCACGGCTTGTCCGCGGGCGGCGGCCCGGTCGGCTCGGTGGAGGCCACCGGCGTGCGGTCGTCCAGGCCGACCACCACGGTGTCCCGCTCCCCGGCCAGCTCCATCCGCACGTCGTACCCGGCGCCGTTCAGCCGGGTCGCGGTGGCGGTGGCCAGCATGCCGTCGTCCAGGGTGAGCAGGGCCGCGCCGGTGTCCACGTCACCGGCCTCGCGGAACATGGCGGGCCCGGCGTCCGAGCCGGTCGCGTACACGTCGACGACCTCGCGGCCGGTCACCCAGCGCAGCACGTCGAAGTCGTGGATCAGGGTGTCCCGGAACAGCCCGCCGGACAGCGGCAGCCACTCCGGCGGGGGCGGAGACTGGTCGGAGGTCAGCGCCCGCACGGTGTGCAGCCGCCCGAGCCGGCCCGAGCGCACGGCCTCCCGGGCGCCCGCGTACCCCTTGTCGAAGCGCCGCTGGAAGCCCATCTGCAGGACCGTCCCGGCCTTCTCCACCTCGGCCAGGGCGTGCAGCGTGCCCGGCAGGTCGAGGGCGATCGGCTTCTCGCAGAACACCGGGAGCCCGGAGCGCGCCGCCCGGCCGATCAGGTCGGCGTGGGCCGAGGTCGCGGTGGTGATCACCACCGCGTCCACGCCCCACCTGAAGATCTCGTCCGCCCCGGGCGCCGCCGTCTCCCCGAGCCGGTGCGCCAGGTCCTGGGCCCGCGCCGGATCGACGTCCGAGAGGATCAGCGATCCGACCTCGCGATGACGGCTGAGCGTGTTCGCATGAATGGTTCCGATGCGGCCCGTCCCGATGACCCCGATGCGCATGGGAACAAGGTGCGGGTGCACCCCGCGCCCTGTCAATCCACATGTCCGGACAATCGAACTACACAACTTCCCGTCAACCCGTCACGGGGATACGCTCGGGCCCGTGCCGAAACCAGATGTGGACCCGACCGTGCCGCTCGACCTGAGTGTGGACCGGACCTCGCCGGTGCCGTTGTACTTCCAGCTCGCGCAGCAGCTGGAGGCGGCCATCGAGCACGGCTCGCTCACCCCCGGCAGCCTGCTGGGCAACGAGATCGAGCTCGCCGCACGGCTCGGCCTGTCCCGCCCGACCGTGCGGCAGGCCATCCAGTCCCTCGTCGACAAGGGCCTCCTGGTCCGTCGCCGCGGTGTCGGCACCCAGGTCGTGCACAGCCAGGTCAAACGCCCCCTGGAGCTCAGCAGCCTCTACGACGACCTGGAGTCGGCCGGCCAGCGCCCCGCGACGAAGGTGCTGGTCAACACCGTCGTCCCGGCGTCCGCCGAGATCGCCGCCGCGCTCGCGGTCGCCGAGGACGCCGAGGTGCACCGCATCGAGCGGCTGCGGCTGGCGCACGGCGAGCCGATGGCGTACCTGACCAACTACCTGCCGCCCGGTCTGCTCGACCTGGACACCGGGCAACTGGAGGCCACCGGCCTCTACCGCCTGATGCGGGCCGCCGGAATCACCCTGCACAGCGCCCGCCAGTCCATCGGCGCACGCGGCGCCACGGCCGCCGAGGCCGAGCGGCTCGCCGAGGCGGAAGGCGCCCCGTTGCTCACCATGCGGCGCACCACGTATGACGACACCGGCCGCGCCGTCGAGTTCGGCGACCACATCTACCGGCCGACCCGCTACTCCTTCGAGTTTCAGCTGCTCGTACGGTCCTGAGCGCGGCCCGGTTTCCGACGTTCCGTTAGTCGCAATGTCCGGACAATGTGAGCGCAGAGTGCCGCCCGCTGCCGTCAGGGGTGTACCCCATGTTCGATACTGAGGCTTTTGGGGCAGGCGAGGTCGCCGTCGGTGGTCACCCACGGTGAGCTTCGCCCGCCCCTCTCGCACGTATGAGCACGGCAAGAAGGGCACGGCCTCGTGGCACGGTTTCGGACCTGGGTGGGCATCGCGGTGGCGGGGGCGCTGAGCGTCACCCTCGCCGGTTGCAGCAGTACCGGCGGCAAGCGGGCGGAGGACGCCCGGAACGCCGCGGCGGCCCAGGGGAGAGCGGCGGTGAACACCCCCCGCTGGACCGTCGCGATGATCACTCACTCGGGGGACGGCGACACCTTCTGGGACATCGTGCAGAGCGGTGCGAAGCAGGCCGCCCGCAAGGACAACATCAACTTCCTGTACTCGCACGACGACGAGGCCCAGCAGCAGGCGCAGCTCGTGGACGCGGCGGTCGACAAGAAGGTCGACGGCATCATCGTCACCCTTGCCAAGCCCGACGCCCTCAAGGCGGCCGTGGCCCGCGCCGAGAAGGCCGGCATCCCGGTGATCACCGTGAACTCCGGTTCCGCGGAGTCCAAGGCCTTCGGCGCCCTCGCGCACATCGGCCAGGACGAGACCATCGCCGGCCAGGCGGTCGGCGACGAGCTGAACAAGCGCGGCAAAAAGAAGGCCCTGTGCGTCCTGCACGAGCAGGGCAACGTCGGCCACGAGCAGCGCTGCGCGGGCGTCGCCGAGAACTTCGACGGCGAGGTCGAGAACCTCTACGTCAACGGCACCAACATGCCCGACGTGCAGTCCTCGATCGAGGCGAAGCTCCAGGCCGACAGGTCGATCGACGCGGTCGTCACCCTCGGGGCGCCCTACGCCGACACCGCCGTGAAGGCGAGGACGGACGCGGGCAGCGCGGCCGAGGTCGACACCTTCGACCTCAACGCCAAGGTCGCCGCCGAACTGAAGGACGGCACCCTCGGCTTCGCCGTGGACCAGCAGCCGTACCTCCAGGGCTACCAGGCGGTCGACCTGCTGTGGCTCTACAAGTACAACGGCGACGTCCTCGGCGGCGGGCAGCCGGTGCTCACCGGCCCGCAGATCGTCACCAAGGACCAGGCACCCGCGCTGGCGAAGTACACCGAGCGGGGCACCCGATGAGCGCCACCTTGGAACACTCCCTTGATGAAAGGATTCTGCAGACCTCTCCGCTGCGGAAACTCCTCTCCCGTCCGGAGCTGGGCTCGGTCGTCGGCGCGGTCGCCGTCTTCCTCTTCTTCGCCATGGCAGCGGACGGCTTCCTGCACGCGTCCAGCATCAGCACGGTCCTCTACGCCTCCTCGACGATCGGCATCATGGCCGTACCGGTCGCGCTGCTCATGATCGGCGGCGAGTTCGACCTCTCTGCGGGCGTCCTGGTGACGTCCTCCGCGCTGATCTCCTCGATGTTCAGCTACCAGATGACGGCGAACACCTGGGTCGGCGTAGGGGTCTCGCTCCTCGTGAGCCTCGCCATCGGCGCCTTCAACGGCTTCGTGCTCACCCGCACCAAGCTGCCCAGCTTCATCGTCACCCTGGGCACCTTCCTGATGCTCACCGGCATGAACCTCGGCTTCACCAAGCTGATCGACGGCACGGTCTCCACCAAGACGATCGCCGACATGGAGGGCTTTTCGTCCGCTCGCGCGGTCTTCGCCTCGACGCTCACTGTCGGCGGCGTCGACTTCAAGATCACGATCCTCTGGTGGCTCGCCCTGGTCGCGATCGCCTCCTGGGTCCTGCTGCGCACCCGCGCCGGTAACTGGATCTTCGCCGTGGGCGGCAACCAGGACGCGGCCCGCGCGGTCGGCGTCCCCGTCGCCAAGACCAAGATCGGCCTTTACATGGGCGTGGCGCTCGGCGCCTGGATCTCCGGCCAGCACCTGCTCTTCTCGTACGACGCCGTCCAGTCCGGCGAGGGCGTCGGCAACGAGCTGATCTACATCATCGCGGCCGTCATCGGCGGCTGCCTGATCACCGGCGGCTACGGCAGCGCGGTCGGCTCGGCGGTCGGGGCCCTCATCTTCGGCATGACCAGCAAGGGCATCGTCTTCGCCGAGTGGAACCCCGACTGGTTCAAGTTCTTCCTCGGAGCGATGCTGCTCCTGGCGACCCTGCTCAACACCTGGGTCCGCAAGCGCGCGGAGGCCACCGCATGACCCTCGTCCGGCTGACCGGCGTCAGCAAGCACTACGGCACCGTCCGCGCCCTGGAAGGGGTCTCCCTGGAGGTCCACGCGGGCGAGATCACCTGCGTCCTCGGCGACAACGGGGCCGGCAAGTCCACCCTGATCAAGATCGTCGCGGGCCTGCACCGGCACGACGGCGGCACGCTCGTCGTCGAGGGCGAGGAGACATCACTCACCTCCCCGCGCGAAGCCCTGGACCGAGGCATCGCCACGGTGTACCAGGACCTGGCGGTCGTGCCGCTGATGCCGGTGTGGCGCAATTTCTTCCTCGGCTCGGAGCCCCGCAAGGGCCGTGTGCTCAAACGGCTGGACGTCGACTTCATGCGCCGCACCACCCGCGCCGAGCTCCTCCGCATGGGCATCGACCTCCGGGACGTCGACCAGCCCATCGGCACCCTGTCGGGCGGCGAACGCCAGTGCGTGGCGATCGCGAGGGCCGTCTACTTCGGCGCGAAGGTCCTGGTCCTGGACGAGCCGACGGCGGCACTGGGAGTGAAGCAGTCAGGTGTGGTCCTGAAATACGTGGCAGCGGCACGCGACCAGGGACTGGGTGTGGTGCTGATCACCCATAACCCGCATCACGCGTACTTGGTGGGCGACCGCTTCGTGCTGCTGAAAAGGGGCACGATGGTGGGGAGCTACCGGCGTGACCAGATCACACTGGAAGAGCTGACCGGCCAGATGGCCGGAGGAAGCGACCTCGACGCTCTGCGCCACGAGCTGAGGCGTCCCTGAAAGGGGCGCGGGGCTGTGTCGATCTGCGGCTCCGCCGCGCGGGCGCGACCAGCCACATACGACGGGCACCCGGCAACGGCGACGCACCCGTTCCTTATCTCCCCCGAACGGCACTACACGCACGCGTACGGCAGAATCAAGCCCGATGAGCACCTACCGCGACCTCACCGCCCCCATAGGCTCCCGCCGAGCCCCCGTCCTGCGAACGGTCGGCACACGGGAGCGCCGGTCCCACCTGACGGCCCCCCGTGTCCCCACCGTCGGCATCGACATCGGCGGCACCAAGGTCATGGCGGGCGTCGTGGACGCCGACGGCAACATCCTGGAGAAGCTCCGCACGGAGACCCCGGACAAGTCCAAGAGCCCCAGGGTCGTCGAGGACACGATCGTCGAGCTGGTCCTGGACCTGTCCGACCGGCACGACGTGCACGCCGTCGGCATCGGCGCGGCCGGCTGGGTCGACGCCGACCGCAACCGCGTGCTGTTCGCCCCGCACCTGTCCTGGCGCAACGAACCGCTGCGCGACCGCCTCGCCGGCCGGCTCGCCGTGCCCGTCCTGGTCGACAACGACGCCAACGCCGCCGCCTGGGCCGAGTGGCGGTTCGGCGCCGGCCGCGGCGAGGACCACCTGGTCATGATCACGCTGGGCACCGGCATCGGCGGCGCGATCCTGGAGGACGGCCAGGTCAAGCGCGGCAAGTACGGCGTCGCCGGCGAGTTCGGCCACATGCAGGTCGTGCCCGGCGGCCACCGCTGCGCGTGCGGCAACCGTGGCTGCTGGGAGCAGTACAGCTCCGGCAACGCGCTGGTCCGCGAGGCCAAGGAGCTGGCCGCGGCCGACTCCCCGGTGGCGTACGGGATCATCGAGCACGTCAAGGGCAACATCAACGAGATCACCGGCCCGATGATCACCGAGCTGGCCCGCGAGGGCGACGCGATGTGCATCGAGCTGCTCCAGGACATCGGCCAGTGGCTGGGCGTCGGCATCGCCAACCTCGCCGCCGCCCTCGACCCGTCCTGCTTTGTGATCGGCGGTGGTGTGAGCGCCGCCGACGACCTGCTGATCGGCCCCGCGCGGGACGCGTTCAAGCGCCAGCTGACCGGCCGCGGCTACCGCCCCGAGGCCCGGATCGCACGCGCCCAGCTGGGCCCCGAGGCCGGCATGGTCGGGGCCGCCGACCTCGCCCGCCTGGTCGCCCGCCGCTTCCGGCGCGCCAAGCGGCGCCGGGTCGAGCGGTACGAGCGCTACGAGCGGTTCACGGAGGCCCGCCGAACCCGGGACACCGCATGACCGCTTCGCTGCCCCGCCAGGCCGCGCCCCCGGACGAACCGCGCCGCCCGCCGGAGACCCCCGGCCACAAGGCGCGCCGCCGGGCGCTGACCCTGCTGATCATCGTGCTGCTCATCGGCGTACCCGCCGGCTACCTGGTGATCTCCGCCAACCAGAGCCGCAACAGCGGCAAGGACAAGGAGTCCAAGTACTCGGCGACCGGTCTCAGCGAGGGCTGGCCGTCGAAGGTGCAGCGGCGCCTCTACCAGGTGCCGGTCCCGCACCCGGCCGACAGGATCGCGTACTACGAGACGAACAACTGGAAGACCAGCCGTCTCTACGTCCAGTTCCGCACCAACAGCGCCGGCCTGGACAGCTTCCTGGAGGGCATGGGAATCAACCGGGACGCGCTCAAGAAGGACGACATCAGCATCAGCACCCGCGACCAGAAGGTCACCGGCTGGAAGTTCACCGGCCCCGGCCCCTGGTCGGGCCTGACGCACAAGCAGAAGAACCCGGCGCCCACCCAGGACGTGGTCGTGAACATGGCCGACCCGAACTACCCGATGATCTACGTCGTCTCCCGCACCGTGCCGTAGGGACGGCCCCGGCCGGTCGCCGGGGCCGATTGTCAGACCCCGCCCGTACAGTCGAAGACGTCTGATCCGACATGTGGGCGGGAGGTGGCAGAACGTATGAGCGACACGGCGACCGGGACACCTGACGGCGTCCCCCTGCGCCTGGCGGCGGTCTATCTGCCCGCCGACCTCCCGCGCCAGGGCCGCATCGCCTTCTGGGACCCGGACGGCGACCCGCTGCCCGCCGCCGCGACCGAGGACCTGACGGTCGTACGACAGCACGGCGCCGGTGTCCGCCGCCGGCAGGTGCCCGCGCTGACCCTGCCCCTCGGCGAGGCCCTCCCGCTGCTCGTCCGGGCTCGCCGCGACCCGGCCGCCCACCCCGCCACCGCCTGCTGGGGCGCCGCCGCCCAGCACGCGCTGCGGCTCGCCGCCCGGGGCCGCCTGCTGCCCGGCCTGACCCCGGCCGGGTACGACGCCTGGCGGGCCGGCCCCCTGGAGCCCGCCGACATCGCCCACCTGCGCGCGGTGGCCGCCGCCCTGCCCGCCGAGGGCCACGCCGTCCCGCTGCCCGGCCCCGGCCCGCTCCGGCTGCCCCAGCCGGAGGCGCTGATCCGCTCCTTCCTGGACGCGGTCGCCGACACTCTGCCCCGCACCCCGGCCGCCCCCCACACCTCGGGCAGGCCGTTCGCCGCCCACGAGGGCCGGCGGCTGCCCGACGCCCAGGAGTGGGCCGCGGAGGTCGCCGCCGGCATGGACGCCGGCGTGCGCATCTCGCTCCGCCTCGACCTGTCGGCGTACGACCTCTTCGACGACGGCGAGGGAGCGCACCGGGCGGGAGCGGCGATCGTCCAGGTGCACAGCCTGGCCGACCCCACCCTGGTGACCGACGCCTCGGCACTGTGGGCGGGGCGGTCCGACGCCGCTTTCGGTCCCCGCGCGCGCGTGGACGCGGCGCTGGCGGTGCGCCGGGCCGCGCGGGTGTGGCCGCCGCTGGACCGGCTGGCCGAGCAGGACGTGCCGGACGTACTCGCCCTCTCCGAGGGGGAGCTGGGCGATCTGCTCGGAGTGGCCGCGACCCGGCTGGCCGCGGCCGGGGTCGCCGTGCACTGGCCCCGGGACCTGGCCCAGGACCTCACCGCGGCCGCCGTGATCCGCTCCGCCCCCGGCTCGGCGACCGACGGCACGGGCTTCTTCGAGGGCGAGGAACTGCTCCAGTTCCGCTGGCAGCTGGCGCTCGGCGGAGACCCGCTCAGCGACGCCGAGATGGACGCGCTCGCCGAGGCCCACCGTCCGGTGGTACGGCTGCGGGACCGCTGGGTGCTCGTCGACCCGGCCCTGGTCCGCAAGGCCCGCAAGCGCGAACTGGGCCTGCTCGACCCGGTCGACGCGCTCTCCGTGGCGCTCACCGGCGAGGCCGAGGTGGACGGCGAGAGCGTCGAGGCGGTCCCCGTCGGCCTCCTCGCGGCCCTGCGCGACCGCCTCACGGCCGGCATCCAGCCCGCCGAACCGCCCGCCGCGCTGCAGGCCACCCTGCGCGACTACCAGCTGCGGGGCCTGGCCTGGCTCGACCTCATGACCTCCCTCGGCCTCGGCGGCTGCCTCGCCGACGACATGGGCCTCGGCAAGACGATCACCCTCATCGCCCTGCACCTCAAGCGGGCCCGCACCGAACCGACCCTGGTGGTCTGCCCCGCCTCGCTGCTCGGCAACTGGCAGCGGGAGATCGCCCGGTTCGCGCCCGGCGTCCCGGTCCGCCGCTTCCACGGCCAGGGCCGCACCCTGGACGGCCTCGACGGCGGCTTCGTGCTCACCACGTACGGCACCATGCGCGCCACCGCGGCCAGGCTCGCCGACCAGCCCTGGGGCATGGTCGTCGCCGACGAGGCACAGCACGTCAAGAACCCCTACTCGGCCACCGCCAAGGCGCTGCGCACCATCCCGACCCCCGCACGCGTGGCGCTCACCGGCACCCCCGTGGAGAACAACCTCTCCGAACTCTGGGCCCTGCTCGACTGGACCACCCCCGGACTCCTCGGCCCCCTGAAGTCCTTCCGCGCCCGGCACGCTCGCGCCGTCGAGAACGGCGAGGACCAGGACGCGGTGGCCCGGCTCGCCGGCCTGGTCCGCCCGTTCCTCCTGCGCCGGAAGAAGTCCGACCCGGGCATCGTCCCCGAACTCCCGCCCAAGACCGAGACCGACCACCCCGTCCCGCTCACCCGCGAACAGGCCGCGCTGTACGAGGCGGTGGTCCGTGAGTCGATGCTCGCCATCGAGACGGCGGAGGGGGTCGCCCGCCGGGGTCTGGTGCTCAAGCTGCTCGGCGCCCTGAAGCAGATCTGCGACCACCCCGCGCTGTACCTCAAGGAGGAGACGCGTGGCGACGGCCTGGCCGCCCGCTCCGGCAAACTCGCCCTGCTCGACGAGCTGCTGGACACGGTTCTCGCCGAGGACGGCTCGATGCTGGTCTTCACCCAGTACGTCGGCATGGCCCGCATGATCACCGCGCACCTCCAGGCGCGCGCCGTCCCGGTCGAGCTTCTGCACGGCGGCACACCGGTACCGGAGCGGGAGCGCATGGTGGACCGCTTCCAGAGCGGCGCGATCCCGGTCCTCGTGCTGTCGCTGAAGGCCGCGGGCACCGGCCTCAACCTCACCCGCGCGGGCCATGTCGTCCACTTCGACCGCTGGTGGAACCCGGCGGTGGAGGAGCAGGCCACCGACCGCGCGTACCGCATCGGCCAGACCCAGCCCGTCCAGGTCCACCGCCTGGTCACCGAGGGCACGGTGGAGGACCGCATCGCCGAGATGCTGGAGGCCAAGCGCGCCCTCGCCGACGCGATCCTGGGCTCCGGCGAGTCCGCCCTGACCGAACTGACGGACCGTGAGCTGTCCGACCTGGTGTCGCTGCGGAGGACGTCATGAGCGGGGACGAGCAGCGGCCGGGCGATGCGGCCCGGCAGGCGCTGCGGGCGGCGCGGGGGCGCGGTGCGGAGACCGGGGGCGACGAGGGGGCGTCTGCCGAGGCGCGGCCCGAAGGCTCCGCTTCGCCGGGGGCGGACGCGGCCGAGGAGCGGGTGACCAGGCCGGGTGACGCGGCGCGGCTGGCGCTGCGGGCGGCTTCGGCGGCGAAGGAGGCGGAGCAACGGGACGCCGAGGGCGAGGCCGACGCGGGCCCGGCGGACGTCGGTGCCGTTCGTCCGGGCGCCCGCCCCGCTGACGTCGCGCGCGAGGCGCTGCGCGCGGCCCGCGCGGAGGCACGGCGGGCCGAGGCGGCCGCGGCGGAGGCTTCGGAAGGGGCACCGGCTCGCGGGGTACGCCGGCCACCGTCGCCGGCCACGGCGGAGACGGCTCGCGGTCACACCGCCCGTGACCTGAAGCAGTTCCTGGCGACCGCGTTCAGGATGCCGAAGGAGGACCCTGAGCCGGCACAGCCCGACGCCCTCACGGATCAAGGAACTCCGACGCGACGCGTCGACGAGGACGGGGCGCCCCGCACCGCACCGCAGCACTACGAAACGGCTCCCACCCCCTCCACGCCCCCGGGCCTCCCGCACCCGACTCCCGCCGCGCCGCCCGGCCGCCCGCGGCCGCCCGCCTCCGCGCTCGGCACGCCTTCCGACCACGGAGAGCCGACGCCCTCGGAGCCCACCGCGGCTTCCGGCCGCCCGCAGCCGACGGTCCCCGCGCCCGTTGCGGCTCCCGGCCGTCTGCAGCCGACGACCTCCGCGTCCGCCGCGGCTTCCGAGCACCCGGAGCCGACGACCTCTCCGTCCGTCGCAGCCTCCGGCCGTCCGGAGCCGACGACCTCGGCGTCCACCCCAGCTTCCGGCCGCCCGCGGCCGACCGCCCTCGCATCCACCGCGTCCTCTGGCGACCCGCAGTCGATCGCCCTCGCATCCACCGCGCCTTCCGGCGACCCGCAGCCGACCGCCCTCGCACCCGCCGCGTCCTCCGGCGATGCGGATCCGAACACCCACCTACCCGCCACGGCTTCAGGGCGCCCGG
>NZ_JBHXSK010000085.1:0-32083 GCF_042716195.1 Streptomyces sp. NPDC058683 | reverse complement strand
GCGAACAACACCGGCCACGACACATCCCCCACCACCACACCCGTGTCATTCCAACCCACCACCACCCGATCCCGCTCAACCTCCGACAGCACCTCAACCCGCCCCACCCGCACCAGCGGGTCCACGGCTACCGCCGACAACACTCGCACCAACCGCTCAGCGATCGACCCGACCGTCCCCGCCTCGAAAAGATCCGCCGAACCGATCACGGACCCCCGCAACCCCACCGGACGACCCGCATCATCAGTGACCTCGCTCAACGTCACTTCTAGATCGAACCGAGACGGCAGTCCGGCTGTCATCGTCCCGTCGGCGGTGAGCATCCCCTCGGCACGCAGGCCGGCAAGTTTGAGGGACGCCTGACCCAAGTGCTGCACGCTGAGCATGACTTGGAACAGCGGGTGGCGAGACAGCGACCGGTCCGGGGCCAGCAGTTCCACAAGCCGTTCGAAGGGCACGTCCTGGTGCTCAAGGGCGGTCAGGCTGGTCTCGCGCACCTGCCCCAACAAGTCGAGGAAGGTCGGGTCACCCGACAGATCAGCGCGGAGCACCAGCGTGTTGACGAAAAAGCCGACGAGATCATGCAATGCGGGATCGGTCCGTCCCGCCACCGCCGTGCCGATCGGAATGTCCTCCCCCGCGCCCAGCCGCGACAAGAGCACCGCCAACGCGGCCTGAACCACCATGAACAGCGTCACGCCCCGCTCACGCGCCAACGCGGCCAGCTGGGCATGCACATCGGCCGGCACATCGAGAGCCACTGTGTGGCCTCGGTGCGATGCCGTCGTCGGGCGCAGGTGGTCCACCGGGAGGACAAGCTCCTGCGGCGCGCCCACCAGCTTGTCCCGCCAGTACGCCACCTGCTGGGCCAGGACGCTTCCCGGCTGCTCCTCACTGCCCAGCAGCTCCCGCTGCCACAGGGTGTAGTCCGCGTACTGGACCGGCAACGGCTCCCAGCCCGGCGCATGCCCCTCACGCCGCGCCGCATACGCCCGGGAGATGTCACGGGCCAACGGCCCCATCGACCAGCCGTCCCCCGCAACGTGATGCACCACCACCACCAGCACATGCACATCCGGACCGGTCTCGACCAGCAGCGCCCGCAGCGGGATCTCCCCCGCCAGATCGAACCCATGCCCCACCTCGGCCGCCACCAGCCCCGCCACCTGCTCCTCGACAGCGTGGGCGACCCGCAGCACCTCACCGACCTCTTCGGGTGCCAGCACCTGCTGGAACGGCTGCCCGTCCCGAGCGGGGAGCACGGTGCGCAGGACCTCGTGCCGGACGACCACGTCCCCGAGTGCCATCCGCAGCGCGTCGATGTCCAGTGCACCGTCCAGCCGCAGCACCACCGGCAGGTTGTAGATCGGGCTCGGTCCCTCCAGTTGCGCCAGGAACCACAAGCGCCGCTGTGCGAACGACAGGGGGATCATCGAGATTCACCTTCTCTACGCATGGGGCGCAGTACCGGTCGATCAGGTTTCCGTTCGGTTCCCAGCCGCGTTGCCAGCGCAGCCGGAGTCGGTGCCTCGAACAGGGCCCGCACTCCTATCTCGACCCCGAGCCGCAACTGGACCTGGGAGACGAGCCGGACGGCCAGCAGTGAGTGCCCGCCCAGGTCGAAGAAGCTGTCGTCCACACCGACCTGCTCCAGGCCGAAGACGTCGGCGAAGACCTCGCAGAGGATCCGCTCCTCCTCTGTGGAGGGTTCACGGGTGGCGCTCGCGGGGCGGGACCCGGGCGCCGGCAGGGCTGACCGGTCGAGCTTTCCGTTCGCCGTCAGGGGCAGTTCGTTCAGTACCACCACGGCTGACGGCACCATGTACTCCGGCAGCCGTCGGCCCGCGAACAGGCGCAGCTCGGTGGGCAGGTGCGTGTCCGCCTCGTCAGGGTCTCCGTTCGGGATGACGTAGGCGACGAGGCGTTGGTCGCCGGTGGCGTCGGTACGAGCGACGACCACGGCCTGGGTTACCCGGGCGTGAGCTGCGAGCACGGTCTCTATCTCGCCGGGTTCGATGCGGAAGCCGCGGATCTTCACCTGGTCGTCCGCCCGCCCCACGAACACCAACTGACCCTCGGCCGTCCAGCGGACCAGATCTCCCGTCCGGTACATCCGCTCACCCGGTGTGCCGAACGGACACGCCACGAACCGCTCCGCCGTCAACCCCGCACGACCCCGATACCCCCGCGCCAACTGATCCCCCGCAAGGAACAACTCCCCCACCACACCCGGCGCCACCGGCCGCAACCACCCATCAAGCACAAACACCCGCGTATTCCACACCGGCACACCAATCGGAACCGGACCCGACCCACCCCCGAACACCCACGCCGTCGAATCCACCGACACCTCCGTCGGCCCATACAAGTTATGCAACTCCGCACCACACACCCGCGCAAACCGCTCCGCCGACACCCCCGACAACGCCTCACCCGAACACACCACCCGCCGCAACGACCCCCACGCCCCCGGAACCCCACCCTCCACAAAGGCATCCAACATCGACGGCACGAAATGAACCGTCGTCACCCCCTCCGCACGAATCACCTCCGACAAATACACCGGATCCCCCTGCCCACCCGGCCGCGCCAGCACCAACCGGGCCCCCGCCAGCAGCGGCGAGAACACCTCCCACACCGAGACGTCAAAACTCACCGACGTCTTCTGCAACACCACATCATCCGACCCCAGCCCAAACCGGTCCTGCATCCACAACAACCGGTTCACAATCCCCACATGCGACACCACCACACCCTTCGGCACCCCCGTCGACCCCGACGTATAGATCACATACGCCGCACCACCAGGCGACACCGAACCGAGCGCCACGGCCGGATCCACCGCCGCCAACTCCGCCACCACAACCGGGTCATCCACACACACCACCGGCACCACGCCGTCCGACGGCAGCACCTGCACCACACCACCAGCCGTCACCACACACACCGGAGCAGCATCCGCCAGCATGAACCCGACCCGGTCCACCGGATACGACGGATCAACCGGCAGATAGGCGCCCCCCGCCTTCAACACCGCCAGCAACGCCACCACCAGATCGACCGACCGCTCCAGCACCACCGCGACGACCGACTCCGCACCCACCCCACGCGCCGCCAACACCCCCGCAAGACGCGACGCACGATCATCCAACTCCGCATACGACAACCGCTCCCCACCACACACCACCGCCACCCCACCCGGAGTCCGCGCCACCTGCGCCACGAACAACTCCGCCAACGTCACCCCCGCCACCACCACACCCGTGTCGTTCCACACCTCCACCACCCGCCGCCACTCCACCCCCGACAACACCTCAACCTCGACCAACGGCATCTCCACCGCACCCTCCAACGCCCCCACCACACCCTCGACCGCAACCTCCAACAACCCACACACCAACTCCGGATCCCCCGGAGCAACAGCATCAGCACTCACCCAGAACCCCGACCCGGAGTCATCGACCGACACCGTCACCGGATAGTTCGTCAGGTCCTCACCCGACAGGACCGTTATCCCTGTCGGTTCGGCGGGCCGGCTTGTCGTCGAACGTGCACGGTCGCTGTGCCGGTAGTTGAACAGGGCAGTGAACAGGGGAGTCGGTGCGGGCACACCACTGGCCTGCTGTGCCACGGCCAAGGGTGTGTGCTCGTGCACCAGCAGACCCGCCAGCTGGGACCTCATCGCCTCCACGGCACCGAGAACGTCCAGTTCCCCGACGTCCACCCGTACCGGCAGGGTGTTCATGAACGGCCCCGGAACCCGCTCGGCGCCCACGCCCGCGTTCATCCGGCCGAGCAGTACCGTCCCGAACACCACGTCCGAGCGCCCGGACAGACTCGCCAGCACCCGCGCCCACGCCACATGGAACAGCGTCGCGGGGCTCGTTCCCAGCACGCGCGCCCGCTCCCGCACCCGCTCTGCCAGACCGTCGTCCATCGCCGACCGCGCCCGCCGCACACCAGTGCCGTCACCGTGGGTGTCGGCCAGGCCGAATGGCAGTGTGGGCTCGGTGACGTCGCCGAGCAGACCGGTGAAGTACTCCTCGTGCTCCTGACGGGTGACGCCGAGCCTGGCCTGGGCGACGAAGTCCCGGAACGGCAGCGGAGCCGGCAACTCATCCCCACGCCCGGCCATGAACGCCGCGACCTCACCCATGACCACGTCCAGTGCCGTGTGGTCCTGGAGCAGATGATGCACCTGCACCAGCGCGAGCCACCGGCCGCTGTCCGGCTCCTGCGCCACATGCACCCGCAGCAACGGCGCCTGACGCACGTCCATCCACGAACCCGCCGCAGCCAACAGCTCAGCCGCCGGACCCCCACCCTCGGACAACACCACCTCGGTCACCGGAACAGCAGCGCGGCGCCGCACCACCTGCACCGGCTCGGGCAGCCCCTCCCACACCAGCCCCGTGCGGTAGATGTCGTGCCGGTCCACCACCCGTTGCAACGCCTCGACGAACGCGTCCAGCCGCTCACGGCCGTCGAAAGCCAACGTCATCGGTACGAGGTACACGTCCGCCTCGCCGGGCTCCGCCAGCAGGTGGTGGAAGAAGATGCCCTCCTGCAACGGGGCCAGCGGATACACATCCGCCACGTTCGCCGCCCCACCCTCCACCGACGCACACACCAACTCCACCTGCGCCGGGGTCAGATCCACCAGCGGCAGCATCTCCGGCGTGATCACCTCCGCACCGTCCGGAATACCGTTCGGCGGCACCTCCACCTCGGCACCCGCCCCCACCACCGCGAGCGCCGCAGGCGTCGGCGACTCGAACAACACCCGCACCGACACGCTCAGTCCGCGCTCACGCAACCGCTGCACCAACGACACCGCCAGCAGCGAATGCCCCCCGAGCTCGAAGAAGTTGTCCTCCACCCCCACCCGCTCCACGCCAAGAACCTCGGCGAACACCTCACACACGATCTCTTCCGACACCGTGGCAGGCCCGCGCCCGCCACCAGTCCCCGCGTACTCGGGCGCCGGAAGCTCCGCCCGGTCCACCTTCCCGTTCACCGACAACGGCAGCGCATCCAGCATGACCACCGCGGACGGGACCATGTACTCCGGCAACCGCAGCGCCACAAAGCCACGAAGGTCCGCAGCAGCAACATCCGCGTCCCCGGGCACCACGTAGGCAATGAGCCGCTTGTCACCGGGCGTGTCCTCGCGTGCAACGACGACCGCCTGAGCCACCCCCGGATGAGCCGCCAAAGCGGCCTCGACCTCGGCGGGCTCGATCCGGAACCCGCGAATCTTCACCTGGTCATCCGCCCGGCCCACGAACACCAGCTGCCCATCAGCCGTCCAACGAGCGAGGTCGCCGGTCCGGTACATCCGCTCACCCGGCGCCCCGAACGGACACGCCACGAACCGCTCCGCCGTCAACCCCGACTGAGCCCAGTAACCGCGGGCCAGCCCAGCACCGGCCACATACAACTCCCCCGCCACCCCCGGCGGAACAGGCAACAAGCCCTGGTCGAGGAGATAGACACAGGTGTTGTCCATCGGCCGACCGATCGGCAACACCGACGCCACCGCCCCGGCATCCACAACAGCATGCTGGGTGGCACACAACGTGATCTCCGTCGGCCCGTACAGATGCCGCACCACCACACCCGGACACGCCTCCACCACCCTCGCCACCGACAACGCCGGCACCACATCCCCACCGGTGAGCACCTCGACCAGCCCCTCGAAGCACCCCGGATCCTCATCCGCCAGCACCCGCAACAACCCCGCCGTCACATGCACACGACTCAACCCGTACGCCTCGACGAGCGAACGGATCGCCCCACCATCCAGCTCACCCGACGGCGCCAGCACCACCGAACCACCACGCCCCAGCGTCACCCACAGCTCAAACACCGACGCGTCGAACGCATACGGCGCATACCCCAGCACCCGCCCCGGCTCGTCACCCCAACGCCGGTCCATCGTCAGCGCCACAACATCCCGCTGAGTGACCACCACCCCCTTCGGCACACCCGTCGACCCAGACGTGTACATCACATACGCCGCACCACCCGGCAACACCGACCTGAGCGCCACGGCCGGATCCACGGCCGCCATCTCCGCCACCACAGCCGGATCATCCACACACACCACCGCAACCGCAGCCTCCGACGGCAGGACGCCCACCACACCACCAGCCGTCACCACACACACCGGAGCCGCATCCCCCAGCATGAACCCGACCCGGTCCACCGGATACGACGGATCAACCGGCAGATACGCAGCCCCCGCCTTCCACACCGCCAGCAACGCCACCACCAGATCAACCGACCGCTCCAACACCACCGCGACGACCGACTCCAACCCCACCCCACGCGCCACCAACACCCCGGCCAGACGCGACGCACGATCATCCAACTCCCCGTACGTCACCTCCTCGTCCCCACACACCACCGCCACCACACCCGGCGCAGCCGCCACCCGCTCCGCGAACAACACCGGCCACGACACATCCCCCACCACCACACCCGTGTCATTCCAACCCACCACCACCTGCTCGCGGTTGGACGGAGGCAGCACCTCAAGCCCGCGCAAGGCCGTCCCGGAGTCGCCTTCCAGTTCCTTGACGAGGTTTTCGATCGCTGTGCGCAGCATCGCGGACACCAGATCCGGATCCCCCGGTGCCACCGCATCGACGGTGATCCCGAAGGCGCTCTTCATGTCATCCACCGACACGGCCAGCGGATAGTTGGTGCGCTCCGTGTCGTGGACCAGTTCCACGCCGGCCAGGTCGTCGTCCGGCCGACCAGCCGCTCGGCGGCCGTGCCGGTAGTTGAACAGGGAGGTGAACAGGGGAGCGGACGTCGGGATGCCGCTGGCCTTCTGCGCGAGCGCCAAGGGGGCGTGCTCATGGACCAGTAGGCCAGCCAATTGGGACTGCATGGCGGTGACCGCGCCGTCCACATCATGAGCGGCAGTGTCGAGCCGTACCGGCAGGGTGTTCATGAACGGGCCGGGGATCCGCTCGGCGCCCACGCCCGCGTTCATCCGGCCCAGCAGTACCGTCCCGAACACCACGTCCGAGCGCCCGGACAGACTCGCCAGCACCCGCGCCCACGCCACATGGAACAGCGTCGCCGGGCTCACCCCCAACTCGCGCGCCCCCTCCCGGACGCGCTGCGTCAGGTCTTCGTCCACCATGACCCGCGCCCGCTTCACACCGGTGCCGTCGCCGCGCGCATCGGCCAGGCCGAACGGCAGCGTCGGCTCCGTGACATCGCCCAGCAGACCCGCGAAGTACTCCTCGTGCTCCGCGCGCGACACCCCCAACCGCGCCTGGGCGACGAAGTCCCGGAACGGCAGCGGCGCCGGCAACTCATCCCCACGACCGGCCATGAACGCCGCGACCTCACCCATGACCACGTCCAGTGCCGTGTGGTCCTGAAGCAGATGATGCACCTGCACCAACGCAAACCACCGGCCGCTCGCCCGGTCCTCCGCCGCATGCACCCGCAACAACGGCGCCTGACGCACGTCCATCCACGAACCCGCCGCAGCCAACAGCTCAGCCGCCGGATCCCCACCCTCGGACAACACCACCTCGGTCACCGGAACCACCGCACGACGCAACACCACCTGCACCGGCTCGGGCAGCCCCTCCCACACCAATCCCGTCCGGTAGATGTCATGCCGGTCCACCACTTGCTGCAGTGCCGACAGAAACGCGTCCAGCCGCTCCCGCGCGTCGAAGGCCACGACCGTGGGTCCCAGGTACACGTCCGCCTCGCCGGGCTCCGCCAGCAGGTGATGGAAGAAGATCCCTTCCTGTAGCGGAGCCAGCGGATACACATCCGCTACGTTCGCCGCGCCGCCCTCCACCGCCGCACACACCAACTCGACCTGCGCGGCCGTCAGATCCACCAGCGGCAACATCTCCGGCGTGATCGCCTCCGCCCCGTCCGGAACACCGTTCGGCGGCACCTCCACCACACCACCACCGTCACCGGCCGCAGCCACCCCCGCCGGCGTCGGCGACTCGAACAACGCCCGCACCGACACGCTCAGTCCGCGCTCACGCAACCGCTGCACCAACGACACCGCCAACAGCGAATGCCCCCCAAGCTCAAAGAAGTTGTCCTCCACCCCCACCCGCTCCACACCGAGAACCTCGGCAAACACCCCACACACCAGCTCCTCAGCCACCGTGACAGGACCCCGCCCACCACCGGCCACCGCATACTCGGGCGCCGGAAGCTCCGCCCGGTCAAGCTTCCCGTTCACCGTCAACGGCAGCCCCTCCAGCACCACCACCGCCGACGGAACCATGTACTCCGGCAACCGCCCAGCAGCGAACGCTCGCAGTTCCTCCCCCGCCCGGCTTCCGTCGACCGGAACAACGTAGGCGACCAACCGCACATCGCCGGGCGCGTCCTCTCGAACCACCGCCAGTGCCTGGGCCACGCCAGGATGTGCCGCCAGAACGGCTTCGACCTCGCCCAGCTCGATCCGGAATCCCCGCACCTTCACCTGGTCATCGACACGCCCGACGAACACCAGCTGGCCGTCGGAGGTCCAGCGGGCCAGGTCCCCTGTGCGGTACATCCGCTCGCCGGACTCCCCGAACGGACACGCCACAAAGCGCTCCGCGGTCAGCCCCGGGCGATCGTGATATCCCCGAGCCAGCTGAACGCCCGCCACATAGAGCTCACCCGCCACACCGGGCGGCACGGGCTGCAGGAACCTGTCCAGCACATACGCCCGGGTGGTCGCGAACGGGCGGCCGATCGGAACCGGCCCCCTGCCCGTCTCACCAGCACCGACCGGGTAGTGCGCGGAGCCGACCGTGCCCTCGGTGGGGCCGTAGTGATTCACCACCGCCACGCCCGGGCACCGGTCACGCCACCGCCGCACCTGCCCCCAGCCGAGCGCCTCCCCGCCCACCATCAACTGCTTGGTCGGCACACACTGCTCCGGCAGCTCCTCCAGGACCGGCAGATGGCTCGGTGTCACCTTGAGGAAGGCCAGACGCCGGTCGCCCAACAGCGCGGGCAGCCCCTCGTCCAGCGCACCCACAAACACGCATCCACCACTGGCCAGCCCCCCGAACAGACCCGTCACACCCAGGTCGAACGACACCGGCGCGTGCAACAGGCTGCTCTCGCTCGCTGCCGGATACGCCCGCAGGCACCACGCCACGTAACCGGCCAGCGCCCCGTGCGACACCACCACGCCCTTCGGGCGCCCGGTCGACCCCGACGTGTAGATCACATACGCCGCGTTCCCCGCCGCCGGCCGCGCTGCCACCGGTTCCGCCGTCGCCTCGACGACGCGCGGGTCATCCACACATACGACCGGGACACCTGGGTGCGGTGGAAGCCCTTCGGCCAGATCACGGGCCGTCACCACACAGACGGGCCGACAGTCACCCAGCATGAACGCGATTCGCTCGTCCGGATACGACGGATCGATCGGCAGATAGGCACCGCCCGCCTTCCACACCGCCAGCAGCGCCACCACCAGATCAGCCGACCGCTCCAGCAGCACCGCCGCGACCGACTCCGCCCCGACTCCACGGGACGCCAACACGCCCGCCAGGCGCGACGCCCGTTCGTCCAACTCCGCGTAGCTGAGCTCGCCGTCCGCGGCCACAACGGCGATCGCGCCCGGAGTCCGCGCCACCTGTGCCTCGAAAAGCTCCGGTACGACGGTCGACGCATCGACCACACCGGAGTCGTTCCAGGCAACCAGCGCCCGCTGTCGCTCATCGGCCAACAGCACGTCGATCTCGCTCACCCGGAGCTGCACATCGTCCGCCACCGCTGCCAGGACTCGCGCATACCGCTGAACGAACGCCTCGACGCTCGCTCGGTCGAAGAGATCCGCCGACCCGGTCAACGATCCACGCAGGCCACCGGGGTGACCATCTACGGTGGCCTCGCTCAGGCTCACGCTCAGGTCGAACCGTGACGCCATCGGCCCCGCCGGGGCCGACGTGGCCTGCAGACCGTTCAGGTCGAGTGTGGGCGTCGTGTTGTTCTGCAGGGTGAGCATGACCTGGAAGAGCGGGTGCCGGGCCATCGACCGGTCCGGGGCCAGCAGCTCCACCAACCGCTCGAACGGCACGTCCTGTCGCTCCAGCGCCGCGAGACTCGTTTCCCGCACTCGCTCCAGCAGACCGGCGAACGTCGGATCTCCCGTCAAATCAGTCCGGATGACCAGCGTGTTGACGAAAAACCCGACGAGGTCGTCCAGCGCCTGGTCGGTCCGCCCGGCCACCGCCGTACCGACGGGTATGTCCTCTCCCGCGCCCAGCCGCGACAACAGCACCGCCAGTCCGGCCTGGAGCACCATGAACAAGGTCACACCCTGCTCACGTGCCAGCGCCTCCAGCCGGGCGTGCACCTCGGCGGGCACCTCCAGCGCCACCGCATGACCCTGGTGCGACGCCACCGCCGGACGCGGCCGGTCCACCGGCAGAGCGAGTTCCTGCGGCGTGCCCGCCAACGCCTCCCGCCAGTACGTCACCTGCTGGGCCAGGACGCTTCCCGGCTGCTCCTCACTGCCCAGCAGCTCCCGCTGCCACAGGGTGTAGTCCGCGTACTGGACCGGCAACGGCTCCCAGCCCGGCGCATGCCCCTCACGCCGCGCCGCATACGCCCGGGAGACATCGCGGGCCAACGGCCCCATCGACCAGCCGTCCCCCGCAACGTGATGCACCACCACCACCAGCACATGCACATCCGGACCGGTCTCGACCAGCAGCGCCCGCAGCGGGATCTCCCCCGCCAGATCGAACCCATGCCCCACCTCGGCCGCCACCAGCCCCGCCACCTGCTCCTCGGCTGCGTGGGCGACCCGCAGCACCTCGCCCACCTCTCCGGGCGTCAGCACCCGCTGGAACGGCTCCCCGTTCACCACCAGGAAGACAGTGCGCAGCACCTCATGCCGCGCCACCACATCCACCAGGGCCGCACCCAGCGCACCGACATCCACCTGGCCGTCCAGCCGCAGCACCAGCGGCATGTTGTACGTCGGACTCGGCCCCTCCAACTGCGCCAGGAACCACAACCGCCGCTGCCCGAACGACAACGGCACCCGCTCAGAACGCTCCGCCTGCCGTACCAGACCGACCCGCGCCGACCCCGCACCACCGACCCGCGCCACCAAGCCCGCCGGCGTCGGCGACTCGAACAACGCACGCACACTCAACTCGACACCGAACAACAACCGCACACGCGACACCAAACGCATCGCCAGCAGGGAGTGACCACCCAGCTCGAAGAAGCTGTCCTCCACACCCACCCGCTCCACACCAAGCACATCGGCAAACGCCCCGCACATAAGTTCCTCAACCACACTCGCGGGCACACCAGCACGATCGGCCCCCGCATACTCGGGCGCGGGCAGCGCGACCCGGTCCACCTTCCCGTTCACCGACAACGGCAGCACATCCAGCACCACCACCGCCGACGGCACCATGTACTCCGGCAACCGCAACCCCACAAAAACGCGAAGGTCCGCAGCAGCAACATCCGCGTCATCGGGCACCACATACGCAATGAGCCGCTTGTCACCGGGCGTGTCCTCGCGAACAACGACGACCGCCTGGGCTACGTCGGAGTGGGCGGCCAGAGCTGCCTCGACTTCGGCGGGCTCGATCCGGAAGCCGCGGATCTTCACCTGCTCGTCCGCCCGGCCCACGAACACCAGCTGCCCATCAGCCGTCCACCGCGCGAGGTCGCCGGTCCGGTACATCCGCTCACCCGGACCCCCAAACGGACACGCCACGAACCGCTCCGCCGTCAACCCCGACTGGCCCCGGTAACCGCGGGCCAGCCCAGCCCCGGCCACATACAACTCCCCCGCCACCCCCGGCGGAACAGGCAACAAGCCCTGGTCGAGGAGATAGACACGGGTGTTGTCCATCGGCCGGCCGATCGGCAACACCGACGGAACCCCCTCGCCACCCCCCGTGACGTACTGCGTCGCACACAACGTGATCTCCGTCGGCCCGTACAGATGCCGCACCACCACACCCGGACACGCCTCCACCACCCTCGCCACCGACAACGCCGGCACCACATCCCCACCGGTGAGCACCTCCACCAGCCCCGCAAAACACCCCGGATCCTCATCCGCCAGCACCCGCAACAACCCCGCCGTCACATGCACACGACTCAACCCGTACGCCCCGACGAGCGACCGGATCGCCCCACCATCCAGCTCACCCGACGGCGCCAGCACCACCGACCCACCACGCCCCAACGTCACCCACAGCTCAAACACCGACGCATCAAAGGCATACGGCGCAAACCCCAACACCCGCCCCAGCTCGTCACCCCAACACCCGTCCACCGTCAACGCCACAACATCCCGCTGAGTGACCACCACCCCCTTCGGCGCACCCGTCGACCCCGACGTGTACATCACATACGCCGCACCACCCGGCAGCACCGACTCCGGCACCACCGCCGGATCCACCGCCGCCATCTCCGCCACGACAGACGGGTCGTCCACACACACCACCGCAACCGCAGCCTCCGGCGGCAGGACGCCCGCCACCCCACCGGCCGTCACCACACACACCGGAGCCGCATCCGCCAGCATGAACCCGACCCGGTCCATCGGATACGACGGATCGATCGGAAGGTAGGCAGCCCCCGCCTTCCACACCGCCAGCAACGCCACCACCAGATCAACCGAACGCTCCAACACCACCCCCACCACCGACTCCAACCCCACCCCACGCCCCACCAAAACCCCGGCCAGACGCGACGCACGATCATCCAACTCCCCGTACGTCACCTCCTCCCCGCCACACACCACCGCCACCACACCCGGCGCAGCCGCCACCCGCTCCGCGAACAACACCGGCCACGACACATCCCCCACCACCACACCCGTGTCATTCCAACCCACCACCACCCGATCCCGCTCAACCTCCGACAGCACCTCAACCCGCCCCACCCGCACCAGCGGGTCCACGGCTACCGCCGACAACACCCGCACCAACCGCTCAGCGATCGACCCGACCGTCCCCGCCTCGAAAAGATCCGCCGAACCGATCACGGACCCCCGCAACCCCACCGGACGACCCGCATCATCAGTGACCTCGCTCAACGTCACTTCCAGGTCGAACTTTGCCGCCGCCAGTCCGCTCTGCAGCTGCTGCACGCTCAGTCCCGGCACGTCCAGCATGGCCGGACCGGCGTTCTGGAGGGTGAGCATGACCTGGAAGAGCGGGTGCTGGGCCAGGGAGCGGTTCGGGGCCAGGATCTCGACGAGTCGCTCGAACGGCACGTCCTGGTGGTCGAGGGCCGTCAGGCTGGTCTCCCGCACCCGCTCCAGCACGTCGGCGAAGGTCGGGTCGCCGGTCAGATCAGTGCGCAGGACCAGCGTGTTGACGAAGAAGCCGACCAGGTCGTCCAGTGCCTGGTCGGTCCGGCCGGCCACTGCCGTGCCGATCGGGATGTCCTCCCCCGCGCCCAGCCGCGACAACAGCACTGCCAACGCGGCTTGGACCACCATGAACAGCGTCACGCCCCGCTCACGCGCCAACCCGGCCAGCTGAGCGTGCACATCGGCCGGCACGTCGAGCGCCGTCACGTGCCCGTGGTGCGACGCCACCGCCGGACGTGCTCGGTCCACCGGCAGGACGAGTTCCTGCGGCGCGCCCGCCAACGCCTCCCGCCAGTAGGCCACCTGGGCGGCCAGCACGCTCTCCGGGTCGTCCTCGTCACCGAGCAACTCCCGCTGCCACAGCGCGTAGTCCGCGTACTGGACCGGCAACGGCTCCCAGGCGGGCCGGCGTTCCTTGCGCCGGGCCTCGTAAGCGAGGGAGAGGTCGCGGGCGAGCGGGCCCATCGACCAGCCGTCCCCGGCTATGTGATGTATGACCACGACCAGGAGTCGGGTGTCGGTGTCCGTCTCGATCAACAGCGCGCGGAGCGGGATCTCAGCGGCCAGATCGAAGACGTAGCGGACCTCGGCCGCCACCAGCGCCGCGACCTGTTCCCCGGCGGCAGGCGTGACGCGGAGTACCTCACCCGCTTCGGCAGGGTCCACGACCTGCTGGTACGGCTCTTCCTCTGCGGTTCGGAAGACCGTGCGGAGCACTTCGTGCCGGGTGATCACGTCCCCGAGTGCCGCTCGCAGCGCGTCGGTGTCCAGCGCCCCGTCCAGGCGCAGCACGATGGGCATGTTGTAGGTGGGGCTCGGGCCTTCCAGTTGCGTCAGGAACCACAACCGGCGCTGGGCGAACGACAACGGCAGCCGTTCGGGCCGTTCCCAGCGGGTCAGGCCGGTCCGTGCCGGAGCGGCGTCCGTGATCCGTGCCGCCAGTCTGGCGGGGGTGGGGACCTCGAACAGCAGCCAGACGCCCGCTTCGACGCCCAGCCTGGTCCGGATCCGGTTCACGAGCCGGGTGACCAGCAGGGAGTGTCCGCCGAGTGCGAAGAAGTCGTCGTCGGGGCCGACGTGTTCCACGCCCAGGACGTCGGCGAAGATCTCGCACAGGATGCGTTCCTGTTCGGTGGCGGGCTCGCGGTTCTCGCTGTCGGTCCGGTACTCGGGGGCGGGCAGGGCGTTCCGGTCCACCTTCCCGTTGGCGGTCAGGGGCAGCTCGGTCAGTCCGACCACGGCGGCGGGCACCATGTGGTCCGGGAGGTGCTCGCCGGTGAAGGCGCGCAGTTCGCCCGGCAGGTCAGCGTGCTCGCCCTGGTCGCCGTCGGGGACGACGTAGGCGATGAGACGCTTGTCTCCGGGGGTGTCCTCGCGGGCGATCACCACGGCCTGGGCGACCTTCGGATGGGTTGCCAGGACGGTTTCGACCTCACCGGGCTCGACGCGGAAGCCGCGGATCTTGACCTGGTCGTCCGCCCGTCCGGCGAAGACGAGCTGGCCGTCGTGGGTCCAGCGGGCGAGGTCGCCGGTGCGGTACATCCGCTCGCCGGGCGTCCCGAAGGGGCAGGCGGTGAAGCGTTCGGCCGTCGTGCCGGGCCGGCCGTGGTAGCCGCGGGCGAGTCCGGCCCCGGCCACGTACACCTCGCCCGTCACACCGGGCGGTACGGGCGCGAGGCCGTCGTCGAGGAGGTAGATCCGGGTGTCGTCCATCGGCCGGCCGAGTGGCAGGACCTCGCGGAGGGCTCCGGCTTCCGTGACGACGTGCTGAGTGGCGCACAGTGTCGTCTCGGTCGGCCCGTAGAGGTGTCGTACCGCGACTCCGGGGCAGGCCGCGAGGACGGCGGCGACGGCCGCGGGCGGTACCACGTCCCCGCCGGTCAGAACTTCCCGCAGGCCGGTGAAGCAGCCGGGGTCCTCTTCGGCCAGGACCCGCATCAGTCCTGCCGTCACATGCACGTGGGTGAGTCCGTGGTCTTCGGTCAGCGAGCGCAGTACGCGCCCGTCCACGTCGCCGGCCGGGGCCAGGACCACGGTGCCGCCACCGGTGAGCGGCACCCACAGCTCGTAGACCGAGGCGTCGAACGCGTACGGCGCGTGACCCAGCACGCGGGCCGGTCTGCCCCAGCACCGGTCGGAGACCAGCTCGACCAGGTCACGCTGGGAGACCACGACGCCCTTCGGGGTGCCGGTCGACCCGGACGTGTACATCACGTACGCGGTCAGGTCCGCCGGCCATCCGGCGGGCAGGTCCGCGGTGTCCTCGGTGTCGCCGGCCTCCGGCGGAACGATCGCTGTTCCGGTGGCGGTGGCGGCCTGTCCGAACGTGCCGTCGGCCGCGGCCGGGTCCGCCACGGCGACGCGGGCACCGCAGTCGTCGAGGACCGCGGTCGTCCGGGCTGCCGGCCAGCCGGGATCCACCGGAAGGAGTGCTCCGCCGGCCTTCCATACCGCCAGTACGGCCACCACGAGTTCGATGGAGCGGTCCATGGCGACGGCCACCGCGGTCTCGGGGCCCACTCCGCGGCGGGTGAGGGCTCGGGCGAGCCGGTTCGCCCGCGCGTTCAGCTCCGCGTAGGTGACGCTCTGCTCCCGGCACACCACCGCCACGGCGTTCGGTGTGCGGGCCGCCTGCTGTCCGAACAGTGCGGGCAGTGAGGTGGGGGCGGCGGCGGTGTTCCAGCCGTCGAGAATCTGCTGTCGTTCGGCATCGGTGAGGATGTCGATCTGCCGGAGCCGTGCCTGCGGCTTGGCGGCGACGCCGGTCAGTACTCGGACGAACCGTCGGCCGATCGTGTCGGCGGTCGCGTGGTCGAACATGTCGGCCGCGACCGTCAGTGAACCGCGCAGGCCGGCGGGGCGGTCGTCGTCGAACGTCTCGGTGACGGTGATGCTGAGGTCGAACTTGGCGGGCTTGGCCTCGGGCGGCAGGGTCTCCGTCCGGATGCCGGGGACTTCGGTCCTTTCCGGGGTGTCCTTCTCCACCGCGAGCATGACCTGGAAGAGCGGATGGCGGGCCCGCATCCTGGTCGGGGCGAGTACCTCGACGAGCCGGTCGAACGGCACGTCCTGGTGGTCGAGGGCCGCCAGGCCGTACTCGCGTACCCGGGTCAGCAGTTCGGTGAAGGCCGGGTTGCCGGTGAGGTCGGTGCGCAGCACGAGGGTGTTGACGAAGAATCCGGCCACCCGGTCCAGCGCCTGGTCGGTGCGTCCGGCCACGGCGGTGCCGATGGGGATGTCCTCGCCCGCACCCAGCCGGGACAGCAGGGCTGCCAGACCGGCCTGCACCACCATGAACGAGGTGACACCGTGTTCGCGGGCCAGTGCCGCCAGTTGCTCGTGGACGGCACGGGGGATGTCGAAGGTGACCGTGTGTCCCCGGTGCGACGGTACGGCGGGCCGCGGCCGGTCCCTGGGCAGGGTCAGCTCCTGCGGGACGCCGGCCAGGGCCTGCCGCCAGTAGTCGATCTGGGCGGCCTGGAGGGTTCCCGGGGTGTCCTCGGCGCCGAGCAGTTCGCGTTGCCACAGGGTGTAGTCGGCGTACTGCACCGGCAGCGGCTCCCACTGCGGTTCCCGGCCTTCGCGGCGCGCTGCGTACGCGGTGGACAGGTCCTCGGTGAGCAGGTCCATCGACCAGCCGTCACCGGCGACATGGTGGATGACCACGACCAGGACACCCGTGTCGGGGCCGGTTTCGACGAGCAGTGCCCGCAGGGGTGTCTCGTCGGAGAAGTCGAAGCCGTGCCGGAGTTCGGCGGTGACCAGAGCGGCGGTCTGTGCTTCGGTGGTGGCCTCGGCGACCCGCAGCACCTGTCCGATCCGGTCCGGCTCCAGTACTCGCTGCCAGGGCTCCCCGTCGCTGACGGGGAACACGGTGCGCAGCACCTCGTGCCGGGTGACGAGGTCGTCGAGCGCCGCTCCCAGCGCGGCGGTGTCGATCCGTCCTGTCAGCCGGAGCACCACCGGCAGGTTGTAGGTCGGGCTCGGGCCTTCCAGCTGGGTGAGGAACCACAACCGGCGCTGTGCGTACGACAGCGGCATCCGCTCGGGCCGCTCCTGGCGCACCATGCTCGCCCGGGCCGGTCCGGCACCCGCGATCCGCGCCGCCAGACCGGCCGGAGTGGGCGTCTCGAACAGGGCCCGCACGCTCAGTTCGACCCCGAAGACCGACCGCATCCGTGACAGCAGCCGCATCGCCAGCAGCGAGTGCCCGCCCCGTTCGAAGAACCCGTCGTCGACGCCGATCCGGTCCACGCCCAGAGCCTCCGCGAACACCCCGCACACGATCTCTTCCAGCGCCGTGGCCGGCGCGCGCTCGCCGACGGCCGCCGCGTACTCCGGCGCGGGCAGGGCCGTCCGGTCGACCTTGCCGTTGACCGTCAGCGGCAACCCGTCCGGGAGCAGGACCACTGCCGCGGGCACCATGTACTCCGGCAGACGCTGGGCGGCGTAGCCGCGCAGTACGGCCGGCAGGTCCCGGGCCGCGGTCGCGGACCCGGCGGCACCGTCCTCGGGCACGGCATAGGCGACCAGGCGGCGGTCGCCGGCGGTGTCCTCGCGGGCGATCACCACGACCTGGGCAACCTGCGGGTGCGCCGCCAGTGCCGCCTCGATCTCGCCGGGTTCGATCCGGAAGCCGCGGATCTTGACCTGGTCGTCGGCTCGGCCCATGTAGAGGAGTTGCCCGTCGGCGGTCCACCGGCCCAGGTCGCCGGTGCGGTACATCCGCTCGCCGGGGCCGCCGAACGGGCATGCCACGAATCGCTGGGCCGTCAGCCCCGTACGACCGGCGTATCCTCGCGCCAGCTGGCCGCCCGCCACGTACAACTCGCCCGTGACGCCGGGCGGGACCGGGCGCAGGAACCGGTCCAGAACGTGGACGCGCAGGCTCGGCAGCGCCTGCCCGACCGCACTGCCGCGCGGCGAACCACCGGAGGCGGGTGGCTTCACCTCGTCGAAGGTGACATGCACCGTCGTCTCGGTGATCCCGTACATGTTCACCAGGACCGGCCCGTCGGCCGGGTGCTGCTGCCACCACTCGCTCAGGTGCTCGGTGTCCAGAGCCTCACCGCCGAAGACGACCCAGCGCAGAGCGGACTGGGCTCCGGTCGTCCGGTCGGAACCTGCCGCCCGGATCAACTCGTAGAAGGCGGACGGGGTCTGGGACAGGACCGTCACCCGCTCCTCGGCCAGGAGCCGAAGGAACGCGTCGGGGGAGCGCGACACGTGGTAGGGAACCACCACGAGCCGGCCGCCGTGCAGCAGTGCCCCCCACATCTCCCACACGGAGAAGTCGAACGCGAAGGAGTGGAACCAGGACCAGGTGTCGCCGGTGCCGAATCCGAACCGGTCACGCAGCGCACCGAACAGCGTCACCACGTTGTGATGCGTCACCAGCACGCCCTTGGGCGTGCCCGTGGACCCCGACGTGTAGATCACGTACGCCGGATGCGCGCCGGCCACCGGCCCCAGCCGGTCCTGCCGACTCAGGTCCGCGGGCGACAGGGCCGCGAGGTCCGAGGCCGTCTGCGGGCCGTCCAGCAGCAGTACCGGGACCGCGGGCGCCACGGGCAGTACGTCCGCGAGCGCTTCGGTGGTCAGCACACACGCCGGCTTCGCGTCCGTCAGCACGAGGACGATCCGGTCCTCGGGGTAGGCGGGGTCCAGGGGCACGTAGGCGCCACCGGCCTTCAGTACGGCCAGCAACGCCACCACCAGGTCGGTGGAGCGTTCCATCAGCAGCGCCACCACCGACTCCGGTCCCACCCCGTGCCGGACCAGGATCCGGGCCAGCCGGTTCGCCCGACCGTTCAGCTCCTCGTACGTCAGGTGCTGATCACCACTGGTCAACGCCACGCCGTCCGGTGTCCGCGCCGCCTGTTCCTCGAACAGCACCGGCAGTGTCACCTGCGAGGCCGACGGCAGACCGCCGCCCGTCTCGGGCACCGCGAGGAGCCGGTCCCGCTCGTCGTCGGACAGCACATCGATGTCGTGGAGCCGTACCTCCGGGTCCGCTGCGACCGCCGTCAGCACGCGGGTCAGCCGGTGGGCGATCGTCGCGGCGGTGTCCGCGTCGAACAGGTCCGCCGCGGCGACCAGCGAGGCCCGCAATCCCGCCGGCCGGCCGTCGTGGAGGAGCTCGGTCATCGATATGTCGAGGTCGAACTTGGACGGCAGGGGCACGCCGGAGTGTGCTTCCGCTCGGACGCCGGGCAGATCGAGGATCGCGGGATCGTTGTTCTGAAGGGTGAGCATGACCTGGAACAGCGGGTGGCGTGCCATGGAGCGCTGCGGTGCCATGAGTTCCACCAGCCGCTCGAACGGCACGTCCTGGTTCTCGAACGCCTGTAGGTCGCGTTCGCGCACCCGGCGGAGGAGTTCGGCGAAGGTGGGGTCGCCGTGCAGATCGGTGCGCAGCACCAGGGTGTTGACGAAGAAGCCGACGAGTTCGTCGAGGGCCTCGTCGGTGCGGCCGGCCACCACGGTACCGATCGGGATGTCCTCGCCGGCGCCCAGCCGGGACAGCAGCACCGCCAACGCCGCCTGCGCCACCATGAAAAGGGTGACACCCTGTGCGCGGGCCAGCGCGGCGAGTTCGGCATGGACGTCCGCCGGGATGTCGGCCCGCACCGTGTGTCCCCGGTAGGAGGCTTCCGCCGGGCGTGTGCGGTCGGTGGGCAGTACCAGTTCCTGCGGGGCACCGGCCAGCGCCTGCCGCCAGTAGCCGGCCTGAGCCGTCAGCAGGCTGTCCGGACCGTGCTCCTCCCCCAGCAGCTGCCGCTGCCAGAGGGTGTAGTCGGCGTACTGCACCGGCAGCGGCTCCCACTGCGGTGCCCGGCCCTCACAACGTGCCGCGTACGCGCGGGAGATGTCCCGGGCGAGCGGCCCCATCGACCAGCCGTCGCCCGCGATGTGGTGGAACACCACCACCAGCACCGAGGAGTCCGGGCCGGTGGGGATCAGCAGCGTCCGTACCGGGATCTCCCGCGCCAGGTCGAACCCGTGGCGGCTCTCGGCCGCCACCAGTTCCGTGACCTGCTCCTCGGTGGCGTGCGCGACGCGCAGCACCTCCCCGATCTCGGCCAGGTCCAGCACCCGCTGGTACGGCTCGTCGTCGTGCGCGGGGAACACCGTCCGCAGTACCTCGTGCCGCGCCAGCACGTCCCTCAGCGCCGACCTGAGCGCGGTCACCTCGACGGGCCCGGACAACCTCAGCGCCGCGGGCATGTTGTAGGTCGGGCTCGGGCCCTCCAGCTGGGCCAGGAACCACAACCGGCGCTGTGCGTACGACAGCGGCATCCGCTCGGGCCGCTCCTGGCGCACCAGACCCGTCCGGGCCGGACCCGCGCCCGCGATCCGCGCCGCCAGACCGGCCGGAGTGGGCGTCTCGAACAGGACCCGCACGCTCAGTTCGATCCCGAAGACCGACCGGACCCGTGACAGCAGCCGCATCGCCAGCAGTGAGTGGCCGCCCAGTTCGAAGAAGCTCTGCTCTGCCGCGACCCGCTCCAGGTCCAGCACCTCGGCGAACACACCGCACATGAGTTCCTCGGCGAGCGTCACCGGTCGCCGCCCGGGGCCGGCCGCCGTGTAGTCCGGCGCGGGCAGAGCGGACCGGTCCACCTTCCCGTTCGCCGACAACGGCAGCTCGTCCAGCACCACCACCGCGGACGGCACCATGTACTCCGGCAACTGCCGGGCCGTACGGGTGCGCAGTTCGCGCGCCAGGTTCTCCGTGGCCACGCTGTCCGCTCCCGTGCCGCCCGGCACCACGTAGGCGACCAGGCGTTTGTCTCCGGGGGTGTCCTCGCGGGCGATGACGGCGGCCCGGGCCACACCGGGGTGAGCGGCCAGGGCGGCCTCGACCTCGCCGGGCTCGATCCGGAACCCGTGGATCTTCAGCTGCTCGTCCGCCCGTCCCATGAACACGAGCACCCCGTCGGCCCGCCATCGCGCCAGGTCGCCGGTGCGGTACATCCGTTCGCCCGGGCCGCCGAACGGGCATGCCACGAACCGCTCCGCGGTCAGCCCCGTGCGCCCGACGTAGCCGCGAGCGAGCGGGAGTCCCGCGATGTACAACTCCCCGGCCACCCCCGCGGGCACCGGCCGCAGGAAGTCGTCCAGGACGTAGAGGCGGGAGTTGGCGATCGGAGCACCGATCGGCGGCACCGCGTCCGGGTCGTCGGTGCACCGGTGCCAGGTCACCGCGATGCAGGCCTCCGCCGGTCCGTATCCCTGGACCAGGTCGGTCTGTGGAAACAGGGTGCGGACGCGGTCCCGCAGGGCTCCGGGAACTCCCTCGCCGCCACTGGCCAGTTGCCGCAGGTCGGACAGACCCGTCACCGTCGGTTCGTCCAGCACCCCGGTCAGTGCGGAGGCGATCAGGTGCAGCACCGTCACGCGGTGCCGTCGTGCCAGCTCGACCAGGTACCCGGGATCGGCCGCGCTGCCGGCGGGCGCGATCACGAAGCTTCCGCCGCTGACCAGGGGGCAGAACATCTGCCAGACCGAGGGGTCGAAGCCCATCGGTGCGGTGAGCATGAACCGGTCCGACGCCCCCCATCCGAACTCCTCGACGCGGGCCAGCAGATGGCTGACCACTGCCTGATGGGTGACCATCACCCCCTTCGGGGTCCCGGTCGAACCCGAGGTGTACATCACGTACATCGGGTGGGCGGGAAGCAGCGGACGACGCCCGTCGGCCGCATCCGCGTCGGCCGGCAGGGGCGCGTCGGTGAGGCTGTGGCCGTCGACCGTGAGCAGGGGCAGGCCGAGTTCGCCCTGCAGCACCTCCGGCAGGGGGCTGTCGGTGATCACGCACACTGGTCGGGCGTCGGCGAGCATGAAGGCGACACGCTGCGCCGGATACGCGAGGTCGATCGGCAGGTAGGCGCCGCCGGCCTTGAGCACCGCCAGCAATGCCACGATCAGGTCGACGGAGCGGTCCATCGCCAACGCGACCACGGACTCCGGACCGACACCCCGGCGCGCGAGCACCGCGGCCAGCCGCGACGCCCGTTCGTCGAGCCGGGCGTAGCTGATCTCCTCGTCCCCGCAGATCACCGCAGGTGCGTCCGGGGTACGCGCCGCCTGCCGCTCGAAGAGTTCCGGCACCGTCAGCGCGGGCATCGCTCGGGCGGTGTCGTTCCACTGTGCCAGCAGCTGCTCACGTCCGTGCGGCGGCATCACCTCGACCGCGCGCAAGGGCGCATGGGGCTGCTCCTCCAGCGCCGCGAGCAGACCCTCGACCGCCGTCTGCACCAGCTCGCAGACCAGTTCCGCGTCTCCTGGAGCCACCACACCGGCCGTCAGGGCGAAGCCGGTGCCGAAGTCGTCGACCGAGACCGCCAGTGGATAGTTCGTACGGTCCTCGGTGGACAGCACCCTCATGCCCAGCACGTCGCCCGGCTGCGTTCCGTCGGCGGGCTCGTGGCTGACATGGCGGTAGTTGAACAGGGCGGTGAACAGGGGGAGCGACCCCGGGACGCCGCTCGCGTGCTGTGCGAGGGCCAGCGGGGTGTGCTCGTGCACGAGCAGACCGGCCAGCTGCGCCTGCATGGCCCGCACGGCACCCAGCACATCCGCGTCCGTGAGATCCACCCGCACCGGCAGGGTGTTCATGAACGGACCAGGGGTCCGCTCGGCGCCGGCTCCTGCGCTCATCCGGCCCAGCAGCACGGTCCCGAACACCACATCCGAACGGCCCGACAGCGTAGCCAGCACCCGCGCCCAGGCCACGTGGAAGAGCGTCGCGGAACTCACACCCAGCCGACGTGCCTGGTCCCGGACCCGCCGCGCGAGACCCTCGTCGACCGCCCGCCGCGTTCGCCGCACACCGGTGCCGTCACCGCGGGCGTCGGAGAGACCGAACGGGAGCGTCGGCTCCGTGACATCGCCCAGCAGACCCGCGAAGTACTCCTCGTGCCCCTGCCGCGAGACACCCAGTCGGGCCTGAGCGACGAAGTCCCGGAACGGCAGCGGCGTCGGCAGCTCATCGCCCCGCCCCGCCAGCAGCGCGGCGACCTCGCCCAGCACCACGTCCGACCCGGTGTGGTCCCGCAGCAGGTGGTGCACCTGGACCAGGGCGAGCCACCGCTCGGTGCCCGGCTCCGCCGCCACCCGTACGCCTACCAGCGGCGCCTGGCGCACATCCATCCACCGCCCGGCCGTCGCCGACAGCTCGACCGCGGGGTCCGTGTCCTGGGAGAGCGTCACTTCGGTCACCGGAATCGCCGCGTGGCGCCACACCACCTGCACCGGCTCGGGCAGCCCCTCCCACACCACGCCGGTGCGGTAGATGTCGTACCGGTCCACGACCTGCTGCAACGCCGACAGGAACCCGTCCAGGCGCGCGCGATCGTCAAAGCCCAGGGTGAGAGAGAGCAGATACGGGTCCACGTCCCCCGATCCGGCGAGCAGGTGGTGGAAGAAGATGCCCTCCTGCAACGGGGCCAGCGGATACACATCCGCCACGTTCGCCGCCCCACCCTCCACCGCAGCACACACCAACTCCACCTGCCCCGGGGTCAGATCCACCAGCGGCAGCATCTCCGGCGTGATCACCTCGGCACCGTCCGGAATACCGTTCGGCGGCACCTCCACGACAGCACCACCGTCACCGGCCGCGGCCAACCCCGCCGGCGTCGGCGCCTCGAACAACGCCCGCACCGACACACTCACTCCCCGCTCACGCAACCGCGACGCCAACGACACCGCCAGCAGCGAATGACCGCCCAACTCGAAGAAGTTGTCCTCCACCCCCACCCGCTCCAGGCCCAGGACCTCGGCGAACACCCCGCACACGGTCTCTTCCAGCACGGTGGCAGGTCCTCGACCGGCCCCGGCCGAGCTGTACTCCGGCGCGGGCAGCGCCGCCCGGTCCACCTTTCCGTTCACCGTCAGCGGCAGCGCGTCCAGCACCACGACCGCCGAGGGCACCATGTGGACCGGCAACCGCCGGCCGACATGCGCACGCAGCTCACCGGGCAGGCCGTCGGCCGCATCACCGTCGCCGTCGCGTACGACATAGGCGACCAGACGCCTGTCACCGGGCACGTCCTCCCGGACGGTCACCACCGCACGGGCGACCGCCGGATGGGCCACCAGAACGGCCTCGATCTCGCCGGGCTCGATCCGGAAGCCGCGGAGCTTCACCTGATCGTCCGCGCGGCCCACGAAGACAAGCCGACCGTCGTGGGTCCAGCGGGCCAGGTCCCCGGTCCGGTACATCCGCTCACCCGGCGCCCCGAAGGGACACGCCACGAACCGTTCCGCCGTCAGCCCCGCACGGCCCCGGTACCCCCGCGCCAGTTGGGCCCCGGCCACATACAACTCGCCCGCCACCCCGGGCGGCACCGGCCGCAGCCACCGGTCCAGCACATAGGTCCTGGTGGTCGCGAACGACCACCCGATCGGAACGGCTCCCTCGCCCAGCTCCGCATGGCCGATCGGGTAGTGCGCGCTGCCGACCGTCCCCTCCGTCGGCCCGTAGTGGTTCACCATCGCCGTAGCCGGGTGCCGTTCGCGCCACCGCCGTACCTGGTCCCAGTCGAGGGCCTCACCCCCCACCATCAGCTGCCGTGTCGGCGCACACTCCTCCGGCAGCGCCTCCAGCAGCGGCAGATGGCTCGGTGTGACCTTCAGGAACGCCGCCCTCCGGCCGCGCAGCACGGCAGGCAGTCCCTCGTCCAGGGCGGCCACATACACACAGCCGCCGCTGACCAGAGCGGGGTACAGGCCTGTCACACCCAGGTCGAACGACACCGACGCGTGCAGCAGACTGCTCTCGCGCACGCCGGGATACGTCTCGGCACACCACGCCACATAGGCCGCCAGCGCCCCGTGCGTGATCACGACACCCTTCGGGCGCCCCGTCGACCCCGACGTGTACATCACATACGCCGCATGCTCCGGCCCCGGCAACACCGACTCGACCGCTGCTGCGGACCGAGCGGCCGCCTCCGCACCGTCCACCACCACCCCGAGCCCATCCGGCAACCGACCCGCCGACGCAGCGCTCACCACCACACACACCGGCCGGGCATCCGCCAGCATCAACTCCACGCGCTCCACCGGATACTCCGGATCGATCGGCACGTAGGCACCACCCGCCTTCCACACCGCGAGCAGCGCCACCACCACGTCCACCGACCGCTCGACCATCACCCCCACCACCGACTCCAACCCCACCCCGCGCGCCACCAACACCCCCGCAAGACGCGACGCACGATCGTCCAGCTCCCGATACGTCACCTCCTGCCACGCGTCCACCACCGCCACCGCGTCCGGCGTACGCGCCACCTGCTCACCGAACCGCGCCGGCACGAGGCCCGGCACATCCATCACGCCCGTGTCGTTCCAACCCTCCACCACCCGCCCCCGCGCGCCCTGCGACAACACCTCAAGTGCGCGGAGCGATGTGCGGGGACTGTCGTCCAACGCCTCGACGAGGCTCTCGACGGCCGTGTGCAGCAGCCCGCACACCGACCCGGAGTCACCCGGTTCGAGAGCGTCGACCGTCAGCTCGAACCCGATCTCCGTGTCGTCCACAGCCACGCTCAGCGGATAGTTGGTGCCTCCTCTGCCATAGACCGTCGTCACGCCCTCCCACGCGAACCGGTCGCCTTCGCCGCGCCGTCCATCCGTGTGCCGGCTGTGGCGGTAGTTCAGCAGGGAGGTGAACAACGGGGCCGAGGCGGGGACACCGCTCGCCTTCTGCGCCAGGGCCAACGGGGCGTGCTCGTGCACGAGCAGACCGGCCAGCTGCCTCTGCACCGCCCGCACGGCACCCACCACGTCCGAGCCCGCGACATCCACCCGCAACGGCAACGTGTTCATGAACGGGCCCGGGATCCGCAGGGCGCCCGGTCCTGCGCTCATCCGGCCCAGCAGTACGGTCCCGAACACCACGTTCGGCTGTCCGGCCACACTCGCCAGCACCCGCGCCCAGGCGACGTGGAAGAGCGTCGCCGGGCTCACGCCCAGCCGACGTGCCTGGTCCCGGACCCGCCGCGCGAGATCCTCGTCGACCGCCCGCCGCGTTCGCCGCACGCCGGTGCCGTCACCGCGGGCGTCGGAGAGACCGAACGGGAGCGTCGGCTCCGTGACATCACCCAGCAGACCCGCGAAGTACTCCTCGTGCTCCGCGCGCGAGACACCCAGCCGGGCCTGGGCGACGAAGTCACGGAACGGCAGCGGCGTCGGCAGCTCCTCCCCTCGCCCGGTCATCAACGCGGCCACCTCGCCCAACACCACGTCCAGCGCGGTGTGGTCCTGCACCAGGTGGTGTGCCTGCACCAGGGCGAGCCATCGGTCGCTGTCGGGCTCCGCCGCCATGTGGACCCGCACCAACGGCGCCCGCCGCACATCCATCCACTCGCCCGCCGCCGACAACAAGTCGGCCACCGGGTCGCCGCTCCGGGAGAGCGTCACTTCGGTCACCGGGACCACCGCGTGGCGCCACACCACCTGCACCGGCTCAGGCAGCCCCTCCCACACCACGCCGGTGCGGTGAACGTCGTGCCGGTCCACGACCTGCTGCAACGCCGACAGGAACCCGTCCAGCCGGGCGCGGTCGTCAAAGCCCAACACCATCGGCACCAGATAGACATCCGACTCGCCCGGCCGGCTGAGCAGGTGGTGGAAGAAGATGCCCTCCTGCAACGGGGCCAGCGGATACACATCCGCCACGTTCGGCGCGCCGCCCTCGACGGCCTCACACACCAACTCGACCTGCGCCGGGGTCAGATCAACCAACGGCAGCATCTCCGGCGTGATCACCTCCGCCCCGTCCGGAATGCCGTTCGGCGGCACCTCCACGACAGCACCACCGTCACCGGCCGCGGCCAACCCCGCCGGCGTCGGCGCCTCGAACAACGCCCGCACCGACACGCTCACTCCCCGCTCACGCAACCGCGACGCCAACGACACCGCCAGCAGCGAATGACCGCCCAACTCGAAGAAGTTGTCCTCCACCCCCACCCGCTCCAGGTTCAGAACCTCGGCGAACACCTCGCACACCAGTTCCTCGGCCACCGTGGCGGGACCCCGCCCACCGGATGCCACGGAGTACTCCGGCACCGGCAGCGCCGCCCGGTCCACCTTGCCGTTCACCGTCAGCGGCACCGCGTCCAGCACCACCACCGCGGACGGCACCATGTACTCCGGCAACCGCCGGCCCACGTAGGCACGCAGCTCGGCCGCCAGCTCACCACCAGCCACGCCGCCACCGTCAGCGTCAGTGCCGGCGTCGCCGTCAGGAACGACATAGGCGACCAGACGCCTGTCACCGGGTACGTCCTCCCGGGCGACCACCACGGCCCGGCCGACCGCAGGATGGGCCACCAGAGCGGCCTCGACCTCACCCGGCTCGATCCGGAAGCCGCGGAGCTTCACCTGGTCATCCGCCCGGCCCACAAAGACGACCTGGCCCTCGGCCGTCCAGCGGGCCAGGTCCCCGGTCCGGTACATCCGCTCACCCGGCGCCCCGAAGGGACACGCCACGAACCGCTCCGCCGTCAGCCCCGCACGGCCCCGGTACCCCCGCGCCAGTTGGGCCCCGGCCACATACAGCTCACCCGCCACCCCGGGCGGCACCGGCCGCAACCACCGGTCCAGCACATAAATACGGGTGTTCGCCACCGGCCCGCCCACCGGAGGCGCCGAGGCCCCGGCGGCATCCACCGGGCCGGTCGTGGTGACCATCACGGTCGCCTCGGTCGGCCCGTACGTGTTCACCAGTGTCCGGCCGTCAGCCCATCCCCGTGCGAGCTCGGCGGTCAGCAGCTCCCCGCCCACGAGGACCCGCGACAGTCCCGGCACCGCCGTCGGATCGAGCACGGCCAGCAGTGACGGCACCACACTTGCTGCCGTCACCCCCGAGCGGACGATCAGCCCGGCCAGCAGCCCGGCGTCCGCCCGTTCGTCCGCCGTGGCCACGACCAGCCGTCCGCCCGACGCCAAGGTCACCGCCACGTCCAGGACGGAGCCGTCGAACCCGAACGACGCGAACTGCAGGACACCGTCGCCCGAACCGGCTCCCAGGACCGGGCTCAGTCCGGCCACCAGGTTCACCAGCGCGCCCTGCGACACCACCACGCCCTTCGGGCGCCCGGTCGACCCCGACGTGTACATCACGTAGGCGGCCCGCGCAGCCAGGGGGACAGGCCTGCTCCACGTCCCGGCGTCCGCCGTCGCGGGCTCCGCCTGCACCGCCGGGTCGTCCACCGCCACCACCGGGACCGCGGCACCCACGGGCAACGCGCCGGCCAGTCCACGGGTGGTGACCACGCACACCGGCTCCGCGTCCGCCAGCGTCAGCGCCACCCGCTCCGGCGGATACGACGGATCGACGAACACATAGGCACCGCCGGCCGTCCACACCGCCAGCAGGGCCACCACCACATCCACCGACCGCTCGAGCACGACCGCCGCCACCGACTCGGCCCGCACCCCCCGATCGGCCAGCACCCGCGCCAACCGCGCCACCCGGTCGGCCAGGTCCGCATACGTCAGAGTCTCGTCCGCGCATTCCACCGCCACCGCATCGGGGGTGCGCGCCACCTGCGCCTCGAACAGCTCCGGGAACGTCACCCCCGGCACCACCGCGCCCGTGTCGTTCCAAGCGTGCAGAACCTGGTCGCGAACGGGCTGGGGCAGCACGTCAAGACCGGCCGGCGCAGTGCCCGGAGCGGCGTCGACCGCCCTGATCAGCTCGCCGACCGCCGTGTGCAACAGCCCGCACACCAGCCCGGCATCCGCCGGAGTCACCGCGTCGACAGCCAACACGAACCCGGTCCCCAGGTCGTCCACGGCGACCGCCAGCGGATAGTTGGTCCGCTCCTGGGCGAACAGCAACTCGACGCCCTCGACGCCGACCTGCCCGTCTTCGGCACTCTCGGCCCGGCCGCCGTGCCGGTAGTTGAACATCGAGCTGAACAGTGGGGCGGAGGCGGGGACACCGCTCGCCTTCTGCGCCAGGGCCAACGGGGCGTGCTCGTGGACCAGCAGGCCGGCCAGCTGTGTCTGCACCGCCCGTACGGCTCCCAGCACGTCCGAGCCCGCGACATCCACCCGCACCGGCAAGGTGTTGATGAACGGGCCCGGGATCCGCAGGGCGTCCGGTCCGGCACTCATCCGGCCCAGCAGGACCGTCCCGAACACCACGTCAGAGCGGCCAGACAGCGTCGCCAGCACCCGCGCCCACGCCACGTGGAACAGCGTCGCCGGGCTCACCCCCAGCTCTCGCGCCTGCTCCCGCACGCGCTCCGCCAACCCGTCATCCACCCGCAACCGCTCCGACCGCACCTCGGTGCCATCGCCGTGAGCGTCGGTCAGGCCGAACGGCATTGTCGGCTCCGTAACATCGCCCAGCAGAGCCGCGAAGTACTCCTCCTGCTCCTGGCGGGACACGCCGAGCCGCGCCCGGGCGACGAACTCACGGAACGGCAGCGGCGCCGGCAACTCCTCGCCGTGCCCCGCCGTGAAGGCCGCGACCTCACCCAGCATCACCTCCAGACCCGTGTGGTCCTGCACCAGGTGATGCACCTGCAGCAGCGCCACCCACCGGCCGCTCGGCCGGTCCTCCGCCATGTGCACCCGCAGCAACGGCGCCTGACGCACGTCCATCCACGAACCCGCCGCAGCCAACAGCTCAGCCGCCGGATCCCCACCCTCGGACAACACCACCTCGGTCACCGGAACCACCGCACGACGCCACACCACCTGCACCGGCTCGGGCAACCCCTCCCACACCACGCCGGTGCGGTAGATGTCATGCCGGTCCACGACCTGCTGCAACGCGGACAGGAACCCGTCCAGCCGCTCACGCCCGTCAAAGCCCAACACCATCGACATGAGATAGGCATCCGCCTCGCCCGGCCGACCGAGCAGGTGGTGGAAGAAGATGCCCTCCTGCAACGGAGCCAGCGGATACACATCCGCCACGTTCGCCGCCCCACCCTCCACCGCCGCACACACCAACTCCACCTGCGCCGCCGTCAGATCAACCAGCGGCAACATCTCCGGCGTGATCACCTCCGCCCCATCCGGAACACCGTTCGGCGGCACCTCCACCACACCACCACCGTCACCGGCCGCAGCCACCCCCGCCGGCGTCGGCGACTCGAACAACGCCCGCACCGACACCCCGAAACCCCGCTCACGCAACCGCTGCACCAACGACACCGCCAACAGCGAATGCCCCCCAAGCTCAAAGAAGTTGTCCTCCACCCCCACCCGCTCCACACCGAGAACCTCAGCGAACACCCCACACACCAGCTCCTCAGCCACCGTGACAGGACCCCGCCCACCACCGGCCACCGCATACTCGGGAGCCGGAAGTGCCGCCCGGTCAAGCTTCCCGTTCACCGTCAACGGCAGCCCCTCCAGCACCACCACCGCCGACGGAACCATGTACTCCGGCAACCGTCGGCCGACATGCGCACGCAGCTCACCGGGCAGGTCGTCCGCCGCACCGACGTCACCGTCGCGAACGACATAGGCGACCAGACGCTTGTCACCAGGCAGATCCTCACGGACGATCACCACCGCCTGGGCGACACCGGGATGGGCGGCCAGGACGGCCTCCACCTCACCCGGCTCGATCCGGAAGCCGCGGATCTTCACCTGGTCGTCCGCCCGCCCCACGAACACCAACTGACCCTCGGCCGTCCACCGGACCAGATCCCCCGTCCGGTACATCCGCTCACCCACACCCCCGAACGGACACGCCACAAACCGCTCCGCCGTCAACCCCGCACGACCCCGATACCCCCGCGCCAACTGATCCCCCGCAAGGAACAACTCCCCCACCACACCCGGCGCCACCGGCCGCAACCACCCATCCAGCACAAACACCCGCGTATTCCACACCGGCACACCAATCGGAACCGGACCCGACCCACCCCCGAACACCCACGCCGTCGAATCCACCGACACCTCCGTCGGCCCATACAAGTTGTGCAACTCCGCACCACACACCCGCGCGAACCGCTCCGCCGACACCCCCGACAACGCCTCACCCGAACACACCACCCGCCGCAACGACCCCCACGCCCCCGGAACCCCACCCTCCACGAAGGCGTCCAGCATCGAGGGCACGAAATGAACCGTCGTCACCCCCTCCGCACGGATCACCTCCGACAAATACACCGGATCCCCCTGCCCACCCGGCCGCGCCAGCACCAACCGGGCCCCCGCGAGCAGCGGCGAGAACAGCTCCCACACCGAGACGTCAAAACTCACCGACGTCTTCTGCAGCACCACATCATCCGACCCCAGCGCGAACCGGTCCTGCATCCACAACAACCGGTTCACAATCCCCGCATGCGACACCACCACACCCTTCGGCACCCCCGTCGACCCCGACGTATACATCACATACGCCGCACCACCAGGCGACACCGAACCAGACCCAGACCACCTCACCGCCCCCACCACAGCCGGATCATCCACACACACCACCGGCACACCCACGCCGGACGGCAACACCTGCCCCATAGCACCCGACGTCACCACACACACCGGCGCCGCATCCTCCAACATGAACCCGACCCGGTCCACCGGATACGACGGATCAACCGGCAGGAACGCACCCCCCGCCTTCAACACCGCCAGCAACGCCACCACCAGATCAACCGACCGCTCCAGCACCACCGCGACGACCGACTCCGCACCCACCCCACGCGCCGCCAACACCCCCGCAAGACGCGACGCACGATCATCCAACTC
>NZ_JBHXSK010000084.1:27405-35578 GCF_042716195.1 Streptomyces sp. NPDC058683 | reverse complement strand
GGATGCTCCCTTGTCGAGCCCATGGCGGGTCAAGGCGAGGTTCTGCTCCCCGCGCCCGCGGGGATTTCCCCCAGGCCGAGGTGCTGACCGAGGTAGCCAGGCTTGCTCCCCGCGCCCGCGGGGATGTTTCCGATGACGTCGACCTGGTCGAACACGAGGTGGACTGCTCCCCGCGCCCGCAGGGATGTTCCCTACGCCCTACGCCGCGGCTGTGGAGTACGGGACGGCGCCCTGCTCCCCGCGCCCGCGGGGATGTTCCCGCGATTTGTCACGCACTTGTGGATATCGGACTCTGCTCCCCGCGCCCGCGGGGATGTTCCCGTCAACTGGTTCCGCCGCATCGCGGTCACGACCTGCTCCCCGCGCCCGCGGGGATGTTCCCAGGTCCTGCGCCTGCACGAGGCCGAGGCGCCGCTGCTCCCCGCGCCCGCGGGGATGTTCCCTCGTACGGGGTCAGGACCTGGGTCGCCGTCGACTCCTCCCCGCACTCGCGGGGATGTTCCCCCTCCTCACAACGACGGCGGCCGCGCCCTGGCCTGCTCCTTGCGCTCGCGAGGATGTTCCCTATTGGGTCAAGCTCGACGTTGCACCGCAGTTCTGCTCCCCGCGCCTGCGGGGATGTTCCCACTAGGTCCGATGGCAAGGAAGCCCAAACGGCTGGGTTCGCTGTCAAACGCCTCGATTGGATGTGTAGGTTCTCGCGGCCCGTGTCATCTGCCGGGCCTGTGACCTGGGCGTTCCCGCTGTGTCTCACGCGATGTCATCCGCCAGATTCTCAGAACCCGTGTCATTTCCTCAGCTCTCCTGTTCGATGCAAGCCGCTGACCTGGGACATGACATCGGCGTGAGACTGAGGCGGAGAAAATGACACGAAATCTGAAAACTTACAGGATGACGAGGGACAAAGTTCGCCCGGGGCAGACAGGGAAGATCGCGGAAAGACTGGCCAACGGGTGCGAGGTCATGTCAACGTAGACGACCTTGCAAGAAACCCCAGGTCAGAGAGGTGATTGCCCGTGACCGTAGCCTCTACGGGCCCCGGTTTCTCTACCACCGTCGAAGCCCTGCGATTGCGGGAGTGGCAGCTCGGCCCCGGTCAGCCGACCCTGGTCATGGACCAGTTCTCCGCCGAGGACTTCCACCTGGTCGTCGATGATCGTGCGGACGTGCACGTCAGCAGCAAGGACGGCCGCTTCTACCTCGGCTGGTTCCCGCTCGGCCGCCCCGGCACGAACGGCGAGGGATGGAAGATCGCGGTCACCCGCACCGCCAAGGTCCGCGGCTACCACGTGTCGTTCGACACCGAGATGCTGGCCGACATCGTCGCCGTCGCCGTAGCGCGCGTGCTGGAGACCTCGCGCCGTCTCTGACAGCTCGCACACCGTAGTGGCTGTGCCTCCGCGAGCAGGCCGGCCGAACGGCGGTCCGCTCCCACGCACCCATTTCCCCAACCCAGGAGGTTGTTCGTGACGTCCCCGGAGATGACCGTCGGCGGTCTCATCGAGCTGTTGTCCGCCTGCGACCCGAACGCTCCGGTCCGCCAGGCCATGAATCCGTTCTTCCCGATGGCCCACCGCCTGGCACAGGTCATGCAGTCGGTCGACGAGTCCGGCCGGACCATCGTCTACCTCGCCGAGGGGCGGGACGAGGACGCGCAGCTCGGCCACCTGCCACCGGAGGTCGCCATCGCCCTGACGTGGCAGGGCCCCGTCCAGGCACCCCCGCGCCGCCCCCGCCGCCGCGCCGGCGGCAACTAGATACGCACCGAGCCCTGGAGGCGCCCCTGTACCCCGACTTCCCGCCCGACTCGTCCACCCCGAGCGCCGGTCAGCCCGCGTTCTGGGTCGGCCCCCGGCACCTGGCCGGTGACGACGGGCGCCTCTACGACGTGGTCGCCGACACGCTTGCCGGCCTGGGCTGGACGAGCCTGACGATCGTCCGCGGACGCCATGAGCCGGACGAGGCACCGGAGGACCGCCAGGTCCTGCGGAGCACCGTCCTGCACATCAGCCCTGACGCGCTGCGCTGGGCACAGTGGGGCTTGGCGGACGAGCCGTTCCACCTGGGCGAGCTGCCGATCGCCTGGCAGATCTCCGCCCGGGCCGAGACGAGCAGTCCGCTCGCCCAGTGGTCGGCCTACTTCACCCGCGACGTCCCCGGCGAGGCGGTCGTCGACTTCCTCGTCGCGCTCGACGCGAGCGACCAGCCCGCAGTTCCGTTCGCCGGAGCCGATTTGGTCCTCGACGCGGTCGCCGCCCACGGATGGTTCCGTGACATCGACCGGCCCCAGGCGGCAGCGACGGACCCGACGTTCACCTCCCACATCAGCCTCGGCGAGGTCCCGCCCCTCATCCAGGACGCCGACCCGCGCGCCCTCATCGCCGAGGACGATGACACTCGGCCGGCCGGATGGCAGGCGTGGGCCGAGCCCGCGCTCGGCGCACCCTGCCTGTGGGCGGCCTCGTTCGCCGCCAGCGTTCCGCACGATCTCGTCGCCGCCTTCGCGGCCTCCCTCAGCTCGACCGCACCGGTCCTGCGGCGGGTGCTGCCCGAGGCCACCCAGGAGCGCCTCCTGCGCGCGCCCGCCATCTAGCATCCGCGCGCATCTCTCGACGATCGCAGTCCGGCACCCCATGAGAGGGGTGCCGGACTTTCTTGCTTCTCGGGTAGCAGACATTGAGTCTTCAACGCCCAGCACGGTTTGCCGCCCCGAAACGGAACGATGCAGGATGCGGCCATGCAACCCAGCGTCGGCGCCTTTCTGGTCACTGTTCTCGTCGTCGCCGCGACGATCGCGTTGACGACCCGTTCACGCCGCAAGCGCACGGCTGTTCTTGCGGCGCAGTGGCAGGCATTCCAGCAGCACCGCAGCTCCGGCCAGGGGCAACTCCTTCAGGTCACGCGGGTCTACCAGCACGGACGTCGTGGCTCAAAGGCCGTCGTGACCTGGTGCGATACCGGGCGGCAACAGGACGCCTGGTTCTGGAACTGGCACGTTCCGGTGGGCGCGTACCTGCTCGTGAACGCCTCCAGCGGCTACGGGCCGCACAGCCACAACCCGAACGTGCTCTACGTCCAGCCCGGCCAGGTCCGAGCCTGGGTACCGGGCCAGGCCGCTCGCGCCGCGCAGCGCATCAGCCAGTAACGCGATGCTGCCCTCGACCATGGCGGTCGAGGGCAGCATCACAGGCTGGAGGTGCGCGGGATCAGCGCGTTGCCGTGGCCTTGGCGAGGGCCTTGTCGAGGTGACGGTCGACGAGGGCGGGGGAGCCGGAGACGATCACCAGCAGGTTGCCGTCGCGGATCGCGGTCTGCTTGACCACGCTGCTTCGCCCTGCGGCGGTGAACGTCAGGAGCTGGCTCCACTGCTGGTCACCGCCGGCGTTGGGAGCGGTCAGCCTCTGCGAGGCGACGTCGACCGGGGTGCCGCCGGAGACGACCTGATAGGTCGGGCAGCCGGTCATTGCGTCGAAGATCCGGGCGATTCCGTCGGAGAGCTTCTTCGCGCTGTCGCTGTACAGCTCCTCGGAAATTTCCGAGGAGCTGCCGCCGTAGGTGAAGGCCGCCTTCGCCTTGCGCGGGAAGGCGAGCGTGCCGCCGGTCGCCGCGTCGCCGCCCAGCTCGCTCAGGGCCGGGCAGCCGATGACGGTGACGTCGTCGTGCTGGGCCGGACGCTCCGGCTTGGGCAGGTAGCCGCTGCCGAGGTCGCTCTGGTCGAGCAGGCGGGACGAGAGCGCGGCCGAGGAGAGCACGGCCGTCCCCTGAGCGCGGTCGGACGGCGTGCCCTCCCGGGCCGCGGCAGGGCGCTGGTCTCCGGTGGTGTCGGTGGAGCAGGCGGACAGGCCGAGGAGGACGGCGGTGATGCCGAGGGCGGTGGTGGCGACGCGAACGCGCATGACAGAACTGACCCCTTGGTGCTAGGCGACGGGTGGTCAGTGCGGGCCCGCGGGCCCGGTGGGGTCGTAGGAGTGGTGGTCAGTGCCCGAGGTGGCGCAGGCAGTCCTCGAATGTGGCGTGCGTCGCGTCCGTCGGCCCGCTGTTGCGGTTGTACCAGGCGGTATCGATGCGCGTCTCCCGCTGCTGGTGGCCTGCTCGGCAGCGCAACCAGATCTCACCGCGGGTGGAGAGGATAAGCCAGTCCCGGTACGCGCCGCACTCGGCGCAGGCGGCCATCTCGCCGTCGAGGACGAGCGGCTGCGCCCACGGCATCATCTTGCCGTCGACCTGGTCGTGGCTCGGCACGCGCAGCTCCGGCGGGAGGAAGTCGTCCATGACGGCCACCGGCGCGGCGAACTCCGGCTCAGGCGCCGGCACCCCGAAGCCGGGCGGGACCTGGCCCTGCAGCTGCGCGTGCAGCTCGGCGAACTGCCGCTGAGCTTCGGTCGGCTCCTTGCCCCGTCGGCGTATCCGGTGAAACACCCTCGCGTCCTCCTCTACCTCGTCACCTCGTCCTGCGCGCTTCATGATCGTGCCCCACGCCCCCGCCGGTTTCAATTCACAACGTCCACAGTCCGTCCGACCAGGTCAGCAGGGGCGTTTGGGCTTCTCGGTTGCCCAGATGACGAGTTGGCCAAGATGCGTGTCTCGGTCCTGTGCGGCGGCGTTGCCACGGTGTGCCCGATGCCACGTCATCGTCTCCCTCGACCGCCCAACTGCACGGCGCCTACTGGCTCGACTCACCCCACCTACGCTATGCCCGTCCGTCCTGCGGGTGCACGGACGCCGACAGGCTCCACATCGAACCTGGCCCCCACCGGGGTCAGATGTGGCGCACGACCATGCTGTGGATCGCGGGCGGGGCGGTGGCCTTGTCGCTTCTCTCGGTGGTGCGCTGAGGCCGCGTAAGCGCATCGAGCGGGCCTATCGGCTCGGACGCGCGGTGTCCTCACCGCTACGCCGCCTGCCGGGCGCGGAGGGCCTCGTGCTTGCCCCGCGCTTCGCGGACCGGGTCGCTGCGGTGCTGGTCTCGGGCAGGTGGGAGGCGTCGGCGGGCAGGTCTGCGGCTCGCCGCATCCGCCACACAAGCACGTCACTGACGGAGTCCGCGGTGCCGAGTTCGCGCCGTGCGGCAACGTCGGAGAGCAGAGCGGCCGGGTCGTAACCGGCGGCTTCGGCCTCCGCGACGGTGGCGGCCAGGGCGTACCAGCCGGGCTCCGCGAGGACCTGCTCGGCCAGATCCGGCAGGGCCTCGCGCAGCAGTGCGGTCTGGCGCTGGAGCATCGGCCGGTTCAGGCGCCGACCGCGCTCGTAGAGAACACCGAGGGGCTGCGCGGCGGCGGCCTCGTAGGCGGTGCGCAGGTGCTGAGCAGCCCGGGTGGCGGCCTCAGCCTGCTGGGCATGGCCTTTGCGGGCGTGCCAGTGCGCGGCGGCAGTGATCAGGAAGAACAGCATGTCGATCGCCATCGCCGTGGTCGCTCCATCCTCGCCGCGGCCGAGGGCCTGGCCGCCGTGGACGAGGTCGCGGGCGGCCTGCCGCAGGGCGCGATCGTGCCCGCGTACGGCGCGGACGTGGGAGCGGGAAGCTCGTTCGAAAGCCGTTGCGGCGTCGCGCAGTTCGCGGCGGGTGTGGGCTGCGGACGTCTTCGCGAGGGCGTCCAGGACCTCGCCGGCCGCGGCGATGTGGGCGGCGGCGACCGCGTCCTCGCCGTGCTCGAAGACGAGCATGGTCTGCCACACGGCCGAGGCCGTTCCGCGGCGCGCGGCGGCCGGACTGCCCGGCCCCGGACGGATCGCATCGTCCTGCCGGGAAGCCGGGGCGTCGGCGGACCAGCGCTCGCGGATGCGGGGCATCGACAGGTCGGGAGCGAGGCGGGCGCCGGGGTAGAAGATCGGCTCGCCGTCCTTGTTCAGGTCGTCGGGCAGGGCGACCTTGTAGCCGAGGAGGTCACCGGAGGGCGCGGCGCGCTTGCGGATCAGGAGGCCGGCGGCGGCGAGCCGGTCGAAGAACTCCTCGTCACTCCGCGCCCCGCTCACCGCCCGTCGCACGGCTTCGCGCAGCTCCTCGCGGGCGGTGCGCTCGCGACCCTGCCGCTCGGCCTTGTGGCGCTCGGCGCTGGTGGGCCGCTGCGCGGCTGTGCCGTCGCCGGGTGCGACCTGGTGGAGGCCGAGTTCCTTCTCGATGAGCCGGGCTTCGGCCTGGGCACGGGCGCCGGAGCGGAAGTCGTCCGGGCGGTGGCCGTCCTCGGTGACGAGGGTGGCGACGATGTGGATGTGGTCGTCGGCGTGGCGCACGGCGGCCCAGCGGCAGCCGGACTGCCCCTCACCCGGGTCGATGCCCGTGGCGGCGACGATGCGGCGGGCGATGCCGGCCCACTCCTCGTCGGACAGGATCCGGTCGCCCGGGTCCGCGCGTACGGAGGTGTGCCAGACGTGCTTGGCCGGGCGGGCGTGTTTGGCGAGGGCCATCATCGGTTGGTCCAGGAGCCGCTGGAGGTCAGTGAGGGTGGCGTTCGGATCGCGGCCGGGGTCGGGGGACATGCCGTCGAAGGAGGCGACGAGGTGGGGGTCGGTGTGGTCCTCGTGCTTGCCGGTGTCGTAGAGGTAGTAGAGGAGCCCTCTGGTGTCCGACCCGGACGGGTTGACGCTGGGGATCATGAGCCGTGGTGCTCGATCAGCCGCGTGGCGGCCTCGTGGGCGGTGTCGGCGGCACGCCGTACGGCCGCGATGGCCGCTTCGAGGTGAGGAACGTCTGCACCGGAGTTGAGCGCCTTGACTGCCTGGTTGAGGTTGCTGCCGGCCCAGCCGAGCCGACGCCGGCTGTCGAACAGGGCCGTGATCACTTCGCGTTCGTCGGCGATCTCGGCGCTGGTGCGGTCAAGGTCGCGGGCGGCGGCGAGCGCGGAACGGGCGAGGAACCCGGCGACGGACAGGTTGCTCTGGGCGGCGGCGGATTTGATCAGGGCGTACTCGTCTTCGTTGAATCGCGTGGCGGGCTGGCGCAAGCGCTTCTTTGCGGGCGGCTGGCGCGGTCGCTGACGAGCGCGCTGTCGCCGGGCGCGCGGTTCGGTCTGCTTCTCCTCCTGCCCCGGCTTCGATCCGCCCCCGGTCGAAGCCCGAAGGACCTGCGCCCCCCGGTGCAGGTCCTCTCCCGCCCCCTCGGGGGCGGGATCGGCGGAAGCTATGCTTCCGCCCCAACTTGCTCGCCCCGGGACCGAGTTGGAGTCACAATCAGGTTCCGGGGTGGTGCCGTTCTTGCTGGCGTTCGTCATTCGGATTCGGGCCTCGTAGAGCGGGTGCGGTGCTGGATGGTTGCGGCCAGAGCGAGAACATCGGTCGGGTTCGCCAGGACGTGGACCGGTCCGTCATGGTGGTCCTGGACGAGCCACTGCCCGGTCGGCATGCGGACGAGGGCGTGGACGAGTTGCCGGCGGACCAGCACGTCCGCCCAGGCATCGGCCTCGGCGGTGGTGGGCTCGGCAGAACGAGGTGGACGTGGAGTCACGGCATACCTCCTGAGCGGGGCGGTGGCCCGGCGCTGAGCCGGGCCACCTTGACGGCTGTGAGGTCTGAGCTGGGGTTTTGCTGGTTCAGCCGCACTCGGGGCAGCTTCCGACGTGGCTGTTGAGCGCGCGGGCCATCCGCTGTTTCGCCGAGGCGGCCTGCTTCGCGCTGGACTTCGCCGCCGGCCTGCCCGCGTGCCGTTCGGAGTGAGCGAGCATGAAGCCGATCTCTCGCTCGTACTCCGCGCGAACGGTGTTGAACTGGTGGCAGGTCTTCATTTGGCGGTGCTCCTCGCTGTGGTGATGTTCTCGTTCCGCAGCTCCTGGAGGACAAGGCCGAGTCGGTCGTTTCCGACCCCCGTCAGGCCCTGGCGGCGGATGATTTCGCGCAGTTGCACGCGGGTGATCGCTTCGTTGCCGTCCCGTTCGAGCAAGGCAGGAACGTGAGGGAGTACCTCGTGGACGAGCTGGCGCTCGGACTCGCCCAGCTCGCGTGTCGGGCGCTCTGTCTGCGGAGAGCGGGACCGGGCACGCTTGACCCTGGTTTTCGTCCGGGACTGCCTCGCCTTCTTCGGGCCGAGCGGCACCTTGTGTCCTCGGTCCTGGGTGGTCTCGGTCCCGGACTCGGTGGTGGTCGGTCCTCGGTCCTGGGTGGTCTCGGTCCCGGACTCGGTGGTGGTCGGTCCTCGGTCCTGGGTGCTCTCGGTCCCGGACTCGGTGGTGGTCGGTCCTCG
>NZ_JBHXSK010000084.1:0-27308 GCF_042716195.1 Streptomyces sp. NPDC058683 | reverse complement strand
TCGGTCCTCGGTGCTCTCGGTCCCGGACTCGGTGGTGGTCGGTCCTCGGTCCTCGGTGCTCTCGGTCCCCGACTCCGCGAGGTCCGGTCCCCGGTGGGAAGCTGCGCCCCGAGCTGCTACTTCTCGCGCGTTGTGGTCGGTCCCCGTGACCCCGGTGCCTCGTGCTGCGGCTTCCGGAGCGACGGGTTCGGTCCCCGGGACCGCGGCGAGTTCAGGCTGCTTGGTCCCCGCGCGCGTCCCCGATTCCTCGCCGTCGGTCCCCGAGCTGACCTTGGCTTCCGGGTCCGCCACATCGGGGACTGGTCCCCACGAAGTCCTCGTTCCTCGGTCCGGGACCGGCTCGTCGGAACCATCGGGACCGGGGACGGGGACATTCGATGTCGGCTGTGCGGGGACCGTGGCAGCCGATGTGCTGCTGTGTGCCGGGGACCATGGAGAAGGGAGCGGGACCGTGGCGAGTGCGAGCGCGTGTCGCCGGGCGGCGAGCTGGTCGAGCAGCTGTGCCCGCTGGAGGGGGTCGGTGCCGACCGAGGCCCTGCCGACCGCCTTCGACAGGCGTCGGGTCAGCCGCCGTCCGCGACGGTTCCGCTGCTGCATGGGTGTGCGCTCGGCGAGGCGGGCGGCGAGGGTGACCGCGCGGGTGGTGGCCCGGTCCCGGGTGATCTGCGCGGCGTCGCGGTCTCGCGCCGCGATGCCCAGGCGGGACAGCAACCGTTCGCGTGCCTCCCGGCCCAGGAAGGCGATCAGCCCGTTCGAGGCGGCGCCGGGGGTGCGCAGACGCAGTTCGATGCCCATGGCCAGGTGCCACAGCATCGCCGCCATGACCGGTCCGACGAAGGCCCGGACGGTACCGCCGATGGGGCCGCTCTCGGCGTAGGCAGGGATCACCTGCACCGTAGTGATTACCCAGACCAGCGTGCCCGGCAGGCCGGGGGCGCCCTGGACGGCAAGGTTCTGGCGTGCCATCAGCGCGGTCGCGAACAGGGCGAGTTCGGCGGCGGCGAACATGCCGGCGCGCTCGGCGGTGCCGGCCATGTCGAGGTAGTCGGCGGCGAAGCGCCAGCTCGTGTCCGCACTGTAGGCGGTGCAGCCCAGGGCGGCGACGGCGGCGACCTTGACCGCCGGCCCGCCGAGACGTTTCTGCGAGCGGGTGCCCCGGCGCCGGATGGTCCAGGCAGTCAGTACGAGAGCGAGGACGGCGGGTGCGACGGCGGCCAGGAGGAGCGGGAGGTCCGACGTAGCAGCGAAGCCGAGGACGGAGTGGGTCATGCTGCCTTTCCGAGAGTGGCGCGCGCCGGAGTCGACGCCGCCGGGCGGTCTGCCGGCTGCCGCGTGCCGGGAGCTGCGGGCGCAGTAGCGGCTGCGGCCCTGGAGGTGTTCTTCCGCTTCTTCTTGGGGCGGGGCACGCCGTAGTTACGGTCGCGGTCGAGGACCTTGTTGGCGGCCTGTCGGAGCAGGTCCCGGGCGTGCTTGTGGCTGATCCCCAGTCCGACTGCGAGCTGGTCGGGCAGCCAGCCCCGGACGTAGGCGTGGTCGATGACGACCTGCCGCTCGGCCTCGGTCAGGTGCACGTCGCGCCCCAGGAAGAAGGCGGTCACGCGCCGGTAGTCCAGGCGCTGGTGCAGGTTGTCGTGCAGCGGCCGCCGTTCCGCTTCGGTCAGGCCGCCCCAGATGCCCTCCTTGAGGACGTTCTCCAGGGCGAAGTCCAGGCACTCGCGACGTACGGGGCACCAGCCGCACAGCTCCTTCGCCTCCGCGATGTCGGCGTGGTCTCGCGGCCCGGGGAAGAACACGGCGTCGGCGTCCTCGACGTCCATGCCGTGGCACGCTCCGCGGGTGTGCCAGCTGGTGTCTCCGATGCCGCGCAGGCCGGTGGCCGGCGCGTCGTGGGCGGTGATGTGGCGCAAGGCGGGTCTCCGATGTGCTGCCGCGCCGACCGGCGGGCGCGGTGCTCGGCGGATGCGGCGTCGGGGGCCGTCTGCGGCGCGTGGGCGTGCGCCGCAGACAGTGCGGGACGGCGATGTCGGGTGGCGGTGCAGCGGACGGGGCGCACGCGCCGGGTGGGCCGGTCAGGCGAAGGCGGGCTGCTGCGCCTGCTCGGTGTGCTGGGCCTGCTGGGCGGCGGCGAGGTCGAGGCGGCCGGGATGCGGGGTGGCCCGCGGGGTGAGCGCGAGGACTCCGGCGTTCGGGCCGATCCGCCTCCGGCGGCAGGGCTCGCCGGGCTGGGCCAGGCACCACTCGCACCGCACGCTGAGCGCGTCCGGTGCTCCCTGTGCGACAGCGGCCTCGCGGGCTGCGCGGGCGGGCCGGTAGGGCGCGAGGGCGGCCCGGGCGGCGGGCGGTATGCAGGAGCCGATCTCCCGCAGCCGCGCCTCCAGCTTCGGGTCGACTCCGTCGCGACCGCTGGTGATCGCCCGTGCCTGCGCGGGCTGCGAGGTACCGGCGGCGACGGCGCGGCGGGTGCCGGCCAGCTCCGCGGTCCAGGCGGCCTGGTCGTCCGGGTCGACGGACGGCGTCGGGTCGGAGTGCCGCGCCAGACGGTCGCGCCGGTAGCTCTCCCAGGGCCGGACCAGGTCCGCGGGCAGGATCTGGTACGGCGAGGTGCGGATGTGCTGGCGGGCGGCGACGCGGACGTCCCAGCCGTGCGGGGTGGCCATCGGCACGTCGCCGAGCAGCTCGTGCCACTGGGCGAGCTGGTCGGCCGCCTCGCGTTCGGTCGTCCGGATGAGGCGGGGGTCGAGCCTGCCGATGTAGGCCAGCAGGGCGGCGATTTCGCGGCGGTCCACGGTCAGCCCTCCGTTCCGGTCGGCTCGGCGAGGGCGGCGAGGAGGGCGGCGGTGTGGGCCTCCGTCCGCGTCATGCCCCCCGGTGCGGCGGTGTTCTTGCCGGGCACGGCGTAGAGGTTCGGGCGGCTGGGGGCGTGCTCCCGGGCGACCCAGGAGCGCCAGTCGGCAGCCCAGGCTTCTGCCGGCCTCGGGGTGTGGCCCGCCCGGTGGGCACGCCACTTCGCGTCGGCGGCGCGCAGGCCCTCCTCGCCGAGGCGGTCCAGGTGCCCCTGCTGGCGGGTCCAGGTGTGGGTGGCGGGGTCGACCTGCCACTCGGCAGCCGAGAGGACGGCCGCACCACTACTGCTGTACCTCCGGTTCAAATCAGGTTCACTACGGTTCTGTGTGCCGGTAGCCGGTACATCGCTGTGCCGGTGGCCGGTACGCCGCTGTGCCGGTTTCCGCCTCGACCTGCCGGTTTCCGGTACTGCCGGTTTCCGGACCCTCGCAGAGGATTCCGGTACCTCACGCGGGCGGATTCCGTACCGCCGCAGAGCCGAGAGCCGGAGCTTCGCGGGGCCGGCGGGCTCGTCTGCCGCTGCCGTGTCGCCGTCTTCCTCCTGCTGCTCTCGCTGGGCCTGGGCGACCGCTTCGGCGGCGAGAGGCATGCGGTAGACCGTGCTGCGCTGCGGGCCGACGAGGTCGTCGAGCTGTTCCAGCTCACCGGCCAGGAGCAGACGCTCGACGGCCTCACGCACCGTGGAGACCGAGGCGCGGGTCCGGTTGGCCAGGCTGGACAGCGAGGCATACGAGATGCACTGCTCGTCGGCCACCCGGTCGGCGATCGACAGCAGGACCAGGCGCGCGGCCCCTCGACTGGAGCTGTGCTCCCACACCCACTCCCGGGCTGCGCTGCTCATCGGCCGCTCCCGAAGAGCGGGCAGGACCGGCTAGTGGTCGAGGCCGGGATGGTGCGGTCCGGCTCGGGGCGCTGAGGCGCCGAGGCGGAGGTGGCTGCCGCGCAGGCCAGGCGGAATGGCCTTTTGCGCAGGGCAGGAGGCATGCGATACTCCCCTTCGCAGTGTTGCCACGTTGATGCGCCCGTCGGAAGGACTCAGCGTGGTGATGGTGGGCAATCGCCGCCCTTGCCGGGGCGGGTCTGCCGCTTAGCGTTCGGCGTCCGTGAGTTACCGCTCTCGGGCGCCGCCGCTGTTTTGTGGACCTTCGCGGTCCGGTTCGTGCCCGTGCTCTCCTCACGTTCACCCCGGCAGGCGGGCTGCCCGGGGACGACGAACATACGCACGGACCCGTGTCAAGATCCAGACTTGGTTCTTAAACTCTGTACTGGTTGCAGAAAGTAACCGAATGATCGTGCGCTGCAGCCGCCCGCTCAGGGGCGGCAGCGACGGCGCGGCAGCCGAGCGCGGGCGGTATGCCGGCGGAGTGCGGTCCGGGGAGCGGGGAACGGCTGCCGCGTCGGCCGGGGGCGCCGACCTTTGCGCAGGGCGGTAGGCACGTAAGACGCTCCTTCTGTTAAACCCGCGCCGGTGTGCCCGTAGGAAAGGTCCGGTGCGGTGAAGTCGGTTAAAATCCCGGCCCTTGCAGGGGCCGGAATGCCATTTAGATTCCGGTGCCCGGGAGTTGAAGCCTCCTTGGGTGCCGGCGCTGTTTATGCAGACCTACGTCACCCAGTGAGATCGCGCACTCCGGATATCGCTTGTCTTACAGACCTGGCTAAAGGACGCTCTGCAAGTCGCGGGGATCATCGGTTCGTCCCTCTGTCGACGGAGGCAGCCGACCGGGACCCGGGCAGCGGTACGGCCGCCTCGGCGTTCTCGCAGATGATCTTCAATTCGCCCTCCCTCATGTCGCATGCCGCAACGGCCTGTTCAACCGCCTGGCCAGAGCGATCCAAGTCACATCTGCCCAGGAGGACCCACGCTGATCCAGCGGGGGCACCGTTCACGACCATCCCCCCGTGGCTCACCCCGTGACCTGCGGTCCGTTGTATGGATGGACAGATCTTGGGCTTGGTCCAGATCATCCGTCAATGCGCGCAAACGATCACGGCGGAGTAACGAGATGCCTGCTCGCGCAAGGCTCGATATGCTCCATCACCGTTCAACTTGCCTATGCACGGCCGGACTTTGCGAGCCCTGAGCAGCGCGGCTAGCAAGGGCTCTCTGCGCTCTCCGGGGACAAGTCGGTCAAAATTCAGTGACCGGCAATCTTCTGCCGGTCGCGCAGCGCGACCATCGATCTGCCGTGTGACGGAGGAAACAGCGCCTGATCGGCATTTACTTGGGGGCTCGCCTGACTTGATCCGGATACAATCTGACGGGATCAGAACCATTCAGACGTGAACTGCGAGGAAAGTGGCATGCCCGGGGTCATAAAGGATGGCGGCGGTGAAGGAGGACTCACCGGGGTCGGTGTCCTGCTGCGCGCCTTCAGGGCCGCTGCCAGTACCACGCTTGGCCGCCCGATCCTCCAGAGAGAAGTAGCCGACGCTCTGCATAGGAGTGAGCGCTGGTACCGGGACCTTGAAGGCGGAGTGATCACCCGGGCCTTCACCCGCCACGAACTCGACACCATCGGCACATTGCTCGGACTCGACCGGGTCCAGCGACGTGCGCTGTTCCTCGTCAGCAACGGCGGGGGCCTGTCCAGCCTGGAAGCCGAGGAGCCGCCGCGCATCAGTGACGAACTGCGCCTCCTGCTGGACCAGCAGCCTTTCCCCGCGTACGTCGTCGATGCCACCTGGAACGTCCTGGCGGTCAACATGTCGATGGCCGCCCTGTTCCCGTGGTCGACCGTGCCCGGGGCCAACCTCATGCGGTGGCTGCTCCTCAGCACTGAAGCGCGGGACCAGCACCTGAACTGGGAGGCCGACGCGGAGGTGTGCGTCCGCATGCTCCGCGGCGCGGCCGTCGACCGTCCCCACGACCCAGATCTTCAGCAGCTCATCACAGACACCCGTCAGAACCCCGCCGTACGCGACCTGTGGACCCGTGGCGCAGCCGACTTCGCTGACCACTATGACGGCCACGTGCTTCGGATGGCGCTGCCGCTTTGCGACGGTCAGGTGACCGAACTGGTCACCCACGTTCTGCAACCCGCCGGCCTTCCTGGTTGCCGCATGACGATCCTGACCCAGCGTGCAGCCCGGGAGCCAGCAGGCGAGCAGCCGGTCCAAGTAAAGTGACGGGCCCCTCCGCCGCCAGGTTATCCGCGGCCTGGTCGGGGAATCCCTGTCGGGCGGCCCCCGAGTCGGCCTCGGTCAGCCGGTCCCTGGGAGGCCCGTGGTGGCGGTCCCCTCCGAGTGCCGGCAGATGGTGGCGCCGCGGGATGGTCGACCCACCGCTTTCGCGCGTACGCAGCCGGATGTCGTCGAGAGGTCATTCCCCCACGAGTTCGGGTGGGCAGCCTCCTGCAGCCGTGCCGGCCGGCTCTACCAACGCGAACATCGGCGGAGTCGCCCATTTCGTCTCGATCACTTGCTGACGCGAGCCCCGACAAAGCCTTCGCGCAGCCGAGGACCGTGCCCTGGGTGACACGCCGCAGGAATACCCCTAGGCCCTAACGTATCGACAACGGTATGGGGCCCCGCACGCGGTCAAAGCCTCGCGCTTGGCAGACGCCGTCCCGCTGCATTCGGTCACTCGGGAGGGCGCCCGCGTGATTTCGCTCCGAGGACTGGGGAGGAGGGGTGAGGGTGCGAAGGGGGCGCGGGCTCCGAGCAGTGAGTCGGGCCGGCATCTGCCGAGAACATGTCCGCAGGGCTGAACCCCGGCCAAGGCAAGGCCCCCCAACCCATCCTGTTCGGTAGCTGGTGGATCCAGACCGGCCAGGCGTGGCCGACCTTCGTGGCCGGCATCCGCTCGTTCTTCCGCGCCAGTGAAGCTATCCGCTCTCTGCGTATTCGAGGGTGCCGACTCCTGCGGCTCCGGCCTAATGAACTGGCCCAACACTCATGCGCCGCATTCAACTCGCAAGCCCACAGCCTGACTTTGATGATAATCCCGCCACAACGACAGCAACCACCCACTCGCACACCGTTACAGAGAAGAAGGTTCAAGTACCGGGCGGGCGCGGCCCGCAGCAACACTGCGTGGCCATCGTCACCCTTCAGAGGAGGGGAAGAGATAATAGAATGAGCCAATGATCATTCACGATGCACGCGGTGGACAACTCCTCCGCATAGGAGACCCGGGGCAAGGGGTCCATCTGCTGTTCTCCACGCCGGAGCGGCCGTACGGAGACGATCCTGCCCTTGACATGCCCGTACAGGCCAAGGGTTTTGGGGTGGACGTCAGGGAGTTGATCCGGACGCTGGATGGTGACGGATTGGTGGAATTCGTCTCATCGCTGGCTGGCGAATCGAGCAGTTGGAGCGAACCTCGTACATGGCAGTCCAGTGAAGGGCAATTGAAAATATCCGCGCAACGTTCGGGTGGGCGCATCGTCCTGACGTGGGGCGTATGGGGAAAGGTGACTGAGTCCGAAAGTTCCTGGTACTTCGAGACCGTCACTTCGCACAGGGATGAGCAGGAGATACGCGGATTTTCCGAAGCGTTCCAGGCCCTATTTTCTGGAAAGCCTGCGGGAATCGCCTGAATGAGCGCTGGCACCCCAGACGGTCTGCCGCTGCAAGTGCCTGCAGCGGCAGACCGCTGGACTGGCCCATCAGTCTTTTCCGGCCACCGTGCGTTCTGATGCCCGCTGTGCTGCGGATGCCCGGGTGTAGGGAAGGATAAGCGACCTGCGGATCGTTCCGTACGGATAAAGGTCGCGCCAGGCGTACACAGCGAATCAGTCTGCGGTACAAGGGGCGGCGATCAGGTTGTTGGCTCCCGTCCGTACCGCCGGAGGTTCTCCGCCTCGGCCGCCCTCCGCCAGTTCGAGGACCGCCTGGTGGAGGGCATCGGTGTTGCCGGTTGCGGCGGCTCGCTCCAGGGCGGGGCGCAGGGCGGTCAGGTGCGCGACGGCGGCTTCCTCGCGCTCGAAGCAGCCGGTGGAGACGGTGACCTCCCCCAACTCGGCCAGGTTGCGGCGGGGGTGGTGCTCGCCGAGGGCCCGCAGCAGGGCGTCGAGCCCCTGGTCCCCTGGCATCCTTGGAGCGGCGGCCTCCAGGGTGTTCGGGCACCAGCCGCCCTCGACGCACCAGCCGCACCCGACGCATCGGCTGCGGGCGTTGGGGTTGAGAGCCGCGGCCCGGCCACTGTTACGGAAGTACCCCCAACCGCCTCGTCGGCGTCGATGCGTTCGACGTGCGCGACCACCAAGCCGTTTGGCGACAGCTCGTCGCCCCAGGGCCGGAACGGGCTGGCCGGCTGGTTCAGCGGGACGATGATCCGCCAGGCAACGTCGGGGTGGGTACGAGGCGGAGGTTGACCCGGGCCCGGTGACGGTCGTGGTCGGAGGTGATCCCGTAGAGGTTGACGGCGATCAGCAGCACGTCCTCGACGGGGACTCCGTGGCGCAGGGCAGCCTGCTCCAGATCATGCAGTCGGTCGGTGCCGACCGCGCCGTCCGAGATTATGGACCGGCGCATGAAGAACTCCAGCTTGATGTTCAGCGGTATGTTGCTACCGGGGGCGCGGTACCTACGTCGTGTCGCGAGAGGGCATCGGTGGCGGCTGTCGTGCCAGCGCCGCCTACTTGGCTGGGGCGAAGGAAGTGAAGTGCGCCGGCGGGTGGTCGATAGGCAGGTCGGGCCGCCAGGACGTGAGGATCTGGGCGCTGCACACGAACAGGCCGTCGGGGAGCTGATCGAGCGCGTACCACGCCCAGTTGCCGACACTCTCGTCCGGCTGCGTGGCCGCCTGGCCCTGCCAGGCGTGGACGAGCGCGCCGACGGTGACCCGCAGGACACCCTCGACGTGGTCGACGAGCGTGCCCAGCAGTCCCACGTCGCCGGTCCGAGCGATCAGACCGGTCTCCTCGGCGAGTTCGCGGACGACCGCGTCCTCGAAGGATTCCCCGGCCTCCACGCTTCCGCCCGGCAGTTCGAGGGTGCCGCGGTGGTGCCGGCCCAGCAGGATGCCCTGCTCCCTGAGCAGGATCGCGCCGACGCCGACGGCCGCGTGGGTGGCCGGCGGTCGGGCGCTGCGGGGTCGGCTGGACACGCGCGCCGGCCGGTCGGGAAGGCGCCGAGCGCCGATGAGTTGCTGGATGACCGTGGCGGTCTCGTCGGGGTGCGGGAACAGGTCGATTGCCTCGACGCGGAAGCCGTACTCCGTGAGTAGGTCTTCCCACAGCTGCGGTGCCAGGACCCACATTTGCGTCGGCAGGGGCGGGTCGTCGCGCAGCAGGATCATCTGCTCGCGCGGCGCCACTGCCGTGGACGGACCGCGGCCGTGCAGGTCGGTGTGCAGGAGCGAGAGGATCAGCGGGGCGCCGGGAGCCAGGCCGTCGCGCAGTGCAGGCAGCGAGCGGTGCGGGTCGATGAAGGCGAGCGTCCCGATCGCGTACGCGGCGTCGAACGGCTCGGCTCCGGTCAGGTACGCGGTCACGTCCGCTTGGACGAACTCCACGCCTTCCACTTCCGCGTGGGCGCCGACGGCACGTTCGTGCTGGGTTGGGGACAGCTCGATGCCGGTGACGCGCGCTCCGTGCGCCTGGGCGAGATGGACTGCGTGGTGGCCGGCCCCGGAGCCGATGTCCAGGACGCGGCGGCCGGTGACGTCGCCGAGGACTTCTGCTCCCGGTCCGATCCCTTCCCAGGGCGTCCAGCCGAGCCGGTCGGGGACGGGAGGGGTGTAGGCACGGGCCAGCTGGCGCTGGCCGTAGAGCTGCCAGGCCCGCGTGTTGGTCTCCTCGGCGGACACAGTTGCCTCCTGGTGGGCGGGTGTTCAGGGTCACGTGTGCGTGATCAGGTAGGCGGGGCCCTCGCCGCGCCGGGCTCGTTCGATGGCGTCGAGGCGCGCGAAGGCGCGCGACGCCATCAGCTCCTGCCAAGTCGCGAGGTCGTGGACGGCCCACATGTCGTGTTCCGCGGGATCGAGCCGGATCCGGCGGAGCTGCTCGGCGGTCAACCGCCCTCCGTCGAAGATGAACCCCACCTTGTTCAGCGGCAGCCGGGGCCCGGCGTGCAGGAAGTGCGTCAAAAGCAGCTTCGGTGTGTCCAGACCGAGTTCGAGGCCGGTCTCCTCGACCGCCTCGCGCCGGGCGGTCTGCAGTGGGTCCTCGCCCGGGGCATCGAGGTTGCCGCCCGGGAACTGCCAGAGTCTTGAGCCGTAGACCGAGCGGAGCTGGACCGGCCGGTCGTGCTCGTCGCGGATGTACAGACAGCCGTACACCGTGTGGTGGGGGACGGTCCGCGCGTACTGCGTGGGCGTCATCGGCAGGGGGCGGCCGGGCCGGGCAGGGCGGTGGTCGAACGCGAGGGCGAGAACGCCGAGGGCCTCCTTGGCCGGCGGGTAGATGCTGCGGAGGTTCGCGAGCAGTTCTCCGGGCGGCCCGTCAGGGTCGATGCGCGCGGTCTCCTCCGAGCTGAGCAGGTCCTCGAAGGAGGGGTACGGGGTGATCCGCTGCACGATGACGTCGAGTTCCCGGCCGGTGTCCCGGTCGTGGAAGACGACCGTGTCGCCGACGCCGATGTCGCGCTTGTTCGGCGTGGCCACCCTCACTTCGATCGTCTTGCGCCCTGCTTCCACTTGGCGGTAGTACCGCCCGAGCAGGTGCATGTGGTGCTCGGGCGGTACGTCTCCGTCCGCCGGGCTCGGGACGGCTGGGATCGCCTGCTGGGTGTCGTCAGGCATAAGTGCCTCCGTTCGATGTGCTCTGTCCGTTGCGGTCTTGGGATCGCGTCAGGCCAAGGAACGATGGCCGCGCTCCCGTGTCTCCGGAATCGGAAGAGATGGCGAGGAAGTGGACGAGTCCGGCTGCCCTCTAAGGCAGTTCGATCGGTCCGTAGCGAGCGTGCGACTCCTGCCGCATCAGCGCGTCGTACCGGTCCGCCACCGAGAAGTGCCAGAACTCCGTTCCATAGTTCGTAAAGCCCGCGCTCTCCATGGCGTTGAGCAGCAACATGCGGTGGTGACGCGCCTGATCGCTGAGGTTCGGGGCGTGCGTGAAGCAGGCCCCGTCGCTCTCCTCGGGGGACGCATTGACACGGGTACCGAGGTCGAGTTCGTGGCCGTCCTGGTCGACGAGGGTGACGTCCACGGCCGCGCCCGCGGAGTGGGGCGCGATCTCCGGCGGTGACACGTAGCGGCTGGCGGCGTGGTGCAGCTGCTCAGCCGTCCAGCCGGGCTGAGCGGCGGCCAGCTCGTCCCGGTACTCGGTGAAGTAACGATGCTGGAGGGAGAGCGGCCGGTAGCCCTCGATGAACAGCAGGTCGGTGCCGGCGGGCAGGAGCGAGCGGGCGTGCTTCAGCCGGGCCAGGACGCCCTCGCGGACGTGGGTGAACGCGCCCAGCGGATCCTGCTTGCGGGGATCGACGCGGAAGTTGTAGTCGCGCACGTCGACGAGCGGCTCCCCGCACTCGCGCACCGGGATCGCGGCGACCCGCGGATCGGACATCAACACCAGAGGCTTCATCGAGTCTCCCTGTGACGGCTGGCACTCGGGGTTCGACCTTGATCTCGGCGGCGACGATCCACACGTGCTCGCGGATCTTGGGCTTGGCCGGAGCCGCAGGAGGGGGTGTGTCCAGGGGCTCGTCGAACAGGTCCGCGAAGAGTCCCAGTTCAATTTGGTCTCGCACTACCGCCGTCGGCACTTACAGCCTCCCAGTACCTCAGTGGCCCCCCTGTGTCAACGCTTCAGTGCCATATGGACGGGACGGGCGCACCTTCCGTTACACCTGGGCCTGGCAGAAGCAGGGACGAACGCAGAGACCCCGGGCGGAGCGGGGGTCTCTGGACCGAGGACGCAGAGGAAGGCGACGCCGGGCGCTACCAGGTGATGATCTGTCCCTCCGGGGTGACGTGGAGGGTGAACTGGGTCAGTGGCGGCTGGCCGTCTGTGTGCCAACGGATGAGCTGTTCCTCGGCTCGGTCCCAGACACGCTCAGGGCCCGCCTGGCGGACGATCCACTGGTCACCATCGGTGTAGAGCGCGGCCCAGGATCCGGTGCTGACGTCGACCAGGACCTCCTCGGTGCGTCCGTCATTTTCGATGGTCAGCCGCTGTACTTCGGGGGCGGCTGCCTGGATGACGAAACGGGATGTCCAGTCGACCAAGGGGTTGGACGCGACGGGGGTCTTACGCTCGTCCCCTTCCGACAGGTCGGGTAGGAGGCCGAGCGGGGGCGGCAGTTGGGGGCGGGCGAGCATGAAGCTGATGTCGCCGCCCAGCAGGGGCCCTGACGCCGTGCCGTCCTCACCGACAGTCAGCCGTGCCAACTCCGAGGCATTGAGCCAGCCGCCGATACAGACCAGGATCAGACCGCCCGGCCGGGTCTGCTCGATCCAGGCCTGAGGAACACTACGCACGCCGCAGGTTGCAATCACCCTGTCGTACGGCGCCCGCGGCACGTAGCCGAGCAGGCCGTCTCCGCGCACGAGCCCGGGATACATCTCCTGCCGGCCGAGGGCAGTCTGAGCCTGTGTGGCCACTTCACCGTCGTACTCGATCGAGGTGACGTGCTCGTCGCCCAGGCGCGCGCAGAGGAGGGCCGTGGAGTAGCCGGTGCCGGTACCGATCTCCAGCACGTTCATCCCCGGCTCGACGAGGAGGTCCTCCAGCATGCGCAGCACGAGGGAGGGCAGCGTGCTGGAGCTGGTCGGCTCGCGCATGATCTCGCCGCGGATGTCGGTGGCTGTGATGGTGCCGGCGATCTGCGTCACCAGGGACTCGTCGGCGTAGCAGCCCTCAAGCCACTCCGGCCTGCCGTCTACGACGGGCCCCCAGGCGAGGGGCTGTGAGTTGTGCACCGGGCGGAAGAACCCGCCGCGGAGGAACTCGTGGCGGTGCACGGCCGTGGCGGCGCTCCTCCACGGCAGCGTGCGCAGGGCACCTTTGGCGTAAAGGGTGTTGAGGAGTAGCCGGTGGAGCTCTTCCGGGTCTTTCACGGTTTCCTCTCCAGGAGGTCGGTCATGGCTGCACACATCGGCAGGCCGGTTTCGGGCTCCAGCCAGTACCACTGGCCGGACGGGTTGCATTCCAGGAACCACCATCGGCCGCCTGTGTCCACGGCGAAGTCGAACGCTCCGAAAAGGAGCTGGAAGTGGTCCATGTACTCGTAGAGCGCTGACTCGATCCCCGGGGGCGGTGAGACGGGGGTGTAACGCAGGCGGCTGTAGTCGGTGCGCCAGTCGAGGAGGTCGGAGTCGATCCGAACGCAGAAGACCTGCCGTCCGATGACGGTCACGCGGACGTCCGCGGTCTTCTCGACCCGCTGCTGGAACAGGTGCGCGGTGCCTGCCACGCTGTCGTCGATGTCCTCGGCGGCCACCTCGGCGACCTCGACGACCTGAGAGATCCCGTCGACGAGGTAGACGGGGTTGGACAGCGGTTTGTAGATGACCGAGCTGTTGCGCTTGATGAAGGCCCGGACGGCGTCCGGTTTGGATGTGATGAGGGTGGGCGGCACCAGGAAGCCGGACCGGGCGGCCGCGGCGAGCCCGGAGGGTTTGAACTCGGCGTCGCCGGCCCAGTGCGGGTGGTTGACGTACCGGCAGTGGGGAAGCGAGACGATCACGCCGCCGAGGCCGTATCGGGCCTGGGTGACGGCGAACCGCGCATCCTGCTCGGCGAGGTGCGGAAAGGCAAAGCCGGTCGGACGGCGGTAGTAGAGGGAGCGGACGGCGGCCAGGTCGACGGAACGCCACGGTGTGTCGAGCCGGCCGACGACGCCGTCCGAGGTGATCTCTGCCTCCACCGACAGCGATGCGGGGAAGTCCCCGGAGTCGAACCGCATGACCGGGACACCCCGGTCATGCAGTTCACGAATCACCACGTCGGCGGTGGGGTCGTACAGGCCGGTGACGATCAGCACTGCACTCTGGTTGGTCACTGGTCGCTGTCACTTCCGGTGTCAGTGTCCGTCTGCCCCTGCCCCTGCCCGTCCGGGCTGGTCCCGGTGCTCGGGCTCGTGCCGGTGCTGGTGTTGTGCTTGCCCATGTCCAGGACGTGGCCCGACTCGTCGAAGAAGACGGCGATCTGGGTGGTGGGGTCCAGGGTGGCCGTGGCGTATCCGGGCGCCATCGTGGGATACGGCGCCATGCGGCTGATCCCCCACGGACGCGGAGTGACGGCCCCCGTCGGTATGGCGGGCCCGGTGGGGAGACGATCAGAGTGCGCGAACATGATTCTCCTTGATTTGGATGGTCGAATCGCCGGGTTAGCAATCCGGGGTATTTGGCTGGCTTGGTGGAAGGGGGGCGAAATACCCCTGCGTCCTGTCAACACGGACGAGAATTCCGCCTTCGATCAGCGTCTTGAAGGCCAAGGTGACCAAGGGGCGGCTGACGTCGAATTCCTTGGCTATGTCGATATTGGTCGGGAGCTTGAGACCGGCGTGATAGGTCCCGTCTTTCACCCGGGCTTCGATGACGCTTCTGATGTGGGCGAGCTTCGAGACACTGGGATCCCGGGGCGGCACGGTGCATGACCGTTCTACCGGGTCGGCTGGCGGGGCTGGCCGAGGCCCGGATGTGGATGGTCGCGTGACCAAGATTCCCCATCCTGGGTGACTGCGCAGCAACCCGTCAGCCTTCAGCCGTCTGACTACCTCGGAGACCGTGCCAGGAGACACCCGGAGTTCCCGAGCCAGGTCCACCTGCATCGGAAGTAAGTCGCCGGGCCTGTAGACGCCGCTCTTAAGCCTTGCGCGCAATTCCCGCTCCGCCCGAGGAATGACCTCGGGGATCGTTCCGCTCGGACGCCGCTCTATCTCCTCTTCATCAAGGAGGCGGCGCACCCACGAACCCGAGCGGCCCATGAATGTAGCGATGTGTTCGAGTGCGCCTCCGGCCATATACGCCTTACCGACCGCCCTCCGGCACCGCACCCTCTCCATACCTTCGATGCGTTGATTCGGCAGATAGGTGGGTAAGCCGCGGAGCGGTTCCTGCCATGGAGCGGGCCCGTCTTCGGCGACGGACAGCGCGGCCGGGCCGGGCCGGGGGCGACGGATCAAAGCGGACTCTCCTGCGGTTGGAACGGCGGGACCTGCTGGGGTTTATGCAGAGAGGCCGTACGGCTCAAGGGCGGTCACCTTGCGGCGCAGTGCTTCAGCCATGGCCAACCGAGAGAAGACGACGGCGACGGCGTGGTGGTCGCTGAGACCGGTGGTGTCGATCACGTAGACCGCGACGACGGCGCTGATGAGCCAGGGGTCGACGTAGATGCGGTCGATGCGCCGGTCCCCGCCTTGTTGGGGCTTGGCGTGCCCGGCCGTGGGCAGGAGGGCGTCCTTCTGCGCGAGGGGGCCGTGTGCGGCGTAGCGTGCGGGATCGTGCAGGCCGGCGCCGAGCAGGGCCTCGTCGGCGTAGGTGCAGCTGACGCGACCACCGTCCGGGCCCTGGTTGGTGCGGTGCATCATGTGGAATCGGTCGGTGATGGTGTCGCTGGTCCAGTCGATCGGTGGGACGCGTTCACCTGCGGGGTGTGGGTACTCGTTGCAGTCGCCGCCGCCGATGAACGCCGTGCCTCTGTTGATCTTGTCGGCGAGGGCGAGGATCTCGTCGGCTTCTCTCTCACGGTCGCGGGGCGAGTTGAAGGCGAGATGCCAGCTGGCCATCACGATGCGGACGTCAGGGGCTTCGCGCAGGCTGGCAATGATGTTGGTCGGCGGAGTGCGCCACAGCCTGGGGTGCTCGAACTGCTGGTGCACGTCGAACACTTCCGGACGGACGAAGAGCCCGGTCCCGTTGCGGCCGGACCCCGGTGCGCCGAGGAAGCCCCGCATCCCCAGGTGGCGCTCGGCCGCGTGGAGACGGCGGTGGCCTTCCGCCCGGCTGTAGGTCATCTCCTGACGCAAGAGCACGTCCGGACGATGCGCTGCGATCAGTTCGTGCCAGGCGCGCCATCGGGCGGGAGGCTCACCGAGTTCCTCAGCGCCGCCGTCATGCTCAAGGTTGCCGGTGATCGCGGTAACGACGTCGGGTTCGCTGTACTGGTTGGTGTTGACGATGGTCACAGGAAGTCCTTTCCGAAGGAGAGCGGTGGCCCCGCCGAGGAAGGAGTTGGTGACGGCGGGCAGGGAGCGCATTTCTTCCTGCTCGACTCGTCGGGGGTTGAGCCCTGGTCAGGTCTGTTCGATCGGCTTGGATACGAGGCCGCGGTCTTCTGAAGGAGCGGCGAGGCGCTGGGCCCAGGTGTCTGGGGCGGCGATCTCCTTGGCGGTGGGCAGGAGGGATGTGTCCCTCCAGACCTGGTTGACCACGTCCACGCTCTGCGCGTTGACGGCGTGGGTGATGAGGCGGGCTCCCTGCTCGTAGGAGTCGGGGCGCGGGCCGAGGCGACGGACGCCGGGGAAGCCGGCGTGGAGCCGGTAGCGCCAGGACCGCTTCGCCAGCTCGCGGTGGTTCACCGGCGCTTCGAAGAGGCGGGCCGTGGTCTGCTGGTCGGTCCAGGTGGCATGCCCCTCCATCACGGTCGAGGCGCCAAGGCCACGGCGGTCCATGCCCCGGCGATCGGGCGCGTAGGTCTCCCACACCAGGCCGCGGCGGGCTTCGAACTGGGCGTGGTGGACGAGTTCGTGTGCAGTCATCGCGGTCAGGCACTTCGCGTTGGCGAGGAATCCGCTGTGGTGAAGCGCGCGGGGAGCGATGACGGTCTCGACCTGGCCGTCGGCGGCCTCCATGGTCTGTGCGACGACCAGGGGCCAGACGAGGACAGGGACGAAGCTGGTGATCTTGAGCAAGCCGCGTACCGCGCTGATCTCCTCGGGCGTCAGCGTCTGGTCTGCTATGTCGCGGGCCAGGATTCGGTGCCGGTTGAGCCGGGTGGCGTCGCGCCACTCCGTCGGCGTCGTCAGGCGGTAGAGCACCTCTGCGGGAAGGGCGAGGCCGGTTGTTTCCCGGACAATGGGTGCCACGGTGTGCAGGATGCTGGAGAGCAGCTCGCTCAGTTCGGGGTGGCGGCGGGTGTCGTCGAGGACGTTGAAGCGGGTCGTCACTGGTGTTCCTGTCGGATGAATTTGTCTCGGAGTTGACTCGGCGGGGCGGGGAGCGCATTTCACGTGGGGGCGCCCGTGGGGTTGGCCATGGCGTGCAGTTCGTCGGGGCTGACCGGTGTCACGCCGTGGAGGCTGACGACGGTGAAGCTGGCGAGCGTCCAGCGGCTGGCGTCGGCGGCGATGTCGACGTGGGGGAGTTCGCCGGGCCGTGATCCAACGTGCGGAAGCGGTGCAAGCGTTTCGGGGTTGTAGATGACGCCGGCGACGCCGTACAGCGTGGCGCGCTCCACCAGCGCGGCCGCGTGGCCGCGTCTCAGCGGCGGGCAGTTCTCGGTCGCTTCGATGGCACAGGACGGGTGCACCGGGGGCGCGGCTGTCGTCTCTCCCTCGGCGATCGGTCGTGCGCCGCCCAGTAGGTACAGGGTGCGGCCGTCTGCCCGGGTGCCGACGGTCGGCCCGCTGCACACCTGGCAGAGGCTGTGGTCCATCGCTCGCCGTTGCCGGTGGGGATGGATCAGGCGGAATTCAGGTTCGCCGCGGCCTGGGGTGAGAGTTGACCGGATGCACAGCACCCCGTAGCGGCGATCGGTTCGGGGGTCTTCGTCCTCGAAGCCGATCCCCTCGCCAGCTCCCGTGATTCGGCGTTCAACGCGGGGCTGGGGAACGGACTCTGCGCTCCACGCGGTGATGTACGGAACGAGCTTGCCACGCCAGTGCAGACGCTTCGTGACCACACCAGTTTCGGCGCCGGTTCTCGTCGTTGCCCGGGCCGCGTTCATCAGACACCTGCCTTTCCGCGGAGTGTGCCCTGCTGCCGGGCCAGGAATCGGGCCCGGCAGCAGGGAGTAGGGGACCGGAGGTGTCACGCAAGAGCGAGGTATTCGCGTTCGACGTCGGTGACCCTGCGGCGCCACTGGTCGATCTCGGCCTGGGCCGCCCGGCCGTAGTGGACGACGACCTCGGTACCGAGCAGTTCGTGTGCGAGCGGGCTGCTGCGGAAGTCTTTGAGGGCTTCGGACAGGTCGCCGGGCAGGGGCTCGGACTTGTCGTCGGTGTAGGCGTCGCCCAGGCATGGAGGCGGCGGGGTCAGCTTCTCGTCGAGGCCGTGTGCCATGGCGCCGAGCGAGGCGGCGGTCGCCAGGTAGGGGTTGGCATTGCCGCCGGGCAGCCGGTTCTCCAGATGGGTGCCCGCCCCGTGTCCCACGGTCCGTATCGCGCAGCCGCGGTTGTCCGGGCCCCAGTTCATGTACTGGGGTGCGAAGGAATGCGCCGCCACGTACCGCTTGTAGGCGTTGGTGCTCGGCGCGTACAGCAGCGCCAGGTGCGGCATGGCGGCGATCAGGCCGGCGATGCTCTGGCTCATGGCCTCCGTGGGCAGGTGACGACGGGAGCCGGGGTCGAAGAGCGGCTTGCCGTCCCTCCAGAGCGACAGGTGGAGGTGCAGGCCGCTTGTCACGCCGGTGGCCGGCGCGGCCATGAACGACGCGGTCATGCCGTGCCGCTGCGCGAGGTACTTCACGCAGTGCTTGTAGACCGTGAAGTCGTCGCAGGCCTTCATCACGTCGCCGTAGGTGAAAGTGGTCTCGGCCTGGCCACGGCCGCCCTCAGTCTTGAAGTGCTCGACCCGCACTCCGGCATGCCGGAGCGCGTGTTCCAGGTAGCCGAAGAAATCCGCCAGGCGGGGCGGGTGGTCCAGGTCGTAGTCCATGTTGCGGTCCACGACCGGCCTGCCGTCCTCGCCGTAGAGCACGAACTCGCTCTCCAGTCCGGCCTGCGCCTCGACTCCGAGTTCCTTGAGGCGCTCCAACTGCCGGCGCAGCATCTGACGGGGTGCGACTTCGAGGAACGCGCCGTCGTCGTCCAGGACGTCGCAGTGGACCAGGGCGACGCCCGGCATGTAGGGCAGCACGCGCAACGTGTCCCAGTCGGCGACCACTCGCATGTCGTGGAAGCCGTCGGACCAGTCGGTCAGGGCGAATCCCGACAGCGGGTCCATGTCAGCGTTGGTGGCCAGGATGTAGGAGCAGGTGTCTGCTACGTGATTGCCGGCACCGTCGTCGAGCCGTTCGAGGAGGGCGAGGCCGCTAGCGCGCTTGCCCTTGAGACGGCCCAGCATGTCCGGGATGACGACCATCACCGTGTGGATGGTGCCGAGTCGTACGAGCGCCCTCAGCTCGTCGAGGGTGAGGCGTTCGCCGATTTCGGCAGAGATGCTTTTGGTGGTCATCGCAGGTCAGAATCTCTCGTTCTGGGTCAGCAGGGCTTCGCCGGGCTGGGCGGTGCGGCCGGCGGTGAGCTGGTAGGACTTTTTGCCCCGGGTCAGCCAGGTGCCCCAGGCGAACAGGAGAGCGATGGCGAGGGTGACGCCGGCGTAGTTGAAGGAGTCGGCGGTGATCGGCTTGGACTGCGGCAGGCAGAACACGAAGGTGATCACCACGACGTAGGCGACAGCGATGACGGCGATCGGCCGGCGCCAGCGGCGCAGGCTCCACGGGCCCGGCTGGTAGTGGCGCCCCTTCTTCAGGGCGAGGAACACCGGGATTCCGTACGCGGGGATCATGCCGACGGCGTTGATCGCGGTGATGGCTCCATAGGCGGCTGGGGACCACAGCGCGGGGAGAGCCAGCAGGAAGGGCACGACGACGGACAACCAGACGGCGCGGGTCGGTGTTTTGGTGCGCGCGTTGACCGATCGCCAGCTCTGCCATCCCCACAGGGCGCGGCTGCGGGAGAACGCGTAGACCATGCGGCTGCACGCGGCGACCTCGGCGTTGCCGCAGAAGAGCATGGCGACGATCACGACCAGGAGTAGCGCCTTGGCACCCGAGGCGCCCAGCACGTCGAGGAAGATCTGCGCGGGCGGGACGCCGGTCGCCGTGTTCTGCGTGGCCGTGTAGTCCTGGACGGCGAACAGCATGCCGGCGAGGAGGACGAACCCGGCTACCCACGACACCCAGATGGACCGGACGATGCCCTTCGGGGCGGACATCTGAGCGTTGGTGGTCTCCTCGGCGACGTGGGCGGAGGCGTCGTAGCCGCAGAACGTGTACCCCGCGAGCAGGGCGCCGACCAGGACGACGTAGAGGGGGGAGAAGCCCGTGTCGTTGTGGAAATGCGTGAACACGAACGACGCGCTCTGGTGCTTGGCCGGGGCGAGGGTGAGGGAGCCCACGATGACGGTGACACCGGCCAACTGCCACCACACGGAGATCGAGTTCAGCACGGTGACGAGCCGGACACCGGCGGAGTTGAGCAGCCCGTGCACCAGGAGGATGACACCGAACAGCAGCATGGTGGTGCCGGTCGTGGGGGTGATGCCCCACTGCATCTGAACGAAGGCTCCGGCGAAGGCGGCGGCGCCGTAGTCGATACCGGCGATGGCCCCGAGCAGGCCCAAGAAGTTGAGCCAGCCGGTTGCCCACCCCCAGTGTGGCCCGCCGAGCTTGTCGGCCATGAAGTACGGGCCGCCCGATGTCGGGTAGGCGGAGACGACGTCGGCGAGGGACAGGCCCACCAGCAGGGTGAAGAAGCCGATGCCGGCCCAGGTGCCGAGCATCACGACGGGACCGCCGTGGCTCATGCCGAACCCGAACAGGCTCATGCCGCCGGCCAGAATGCAGATCACGCTGAAGGAGATCGCGAAGTTCCCGAAGGCGCCTATCCGGCGGTTCAGCTCGGGATTGATCCCGAGTTCGGCCAGGACGTCATCGTCGGTGGCCAGCGTGCTGGTTCTTCTGTGAGACACCAGAGATCCACTTTCATGCAGAAGGGGGATGGGACAGATCGGTGGCGGGTGGGGCGCCAAGTAGAGGGGGGGAGGGCTGACGGCTGCTCAGGCGGCAGGTGCAGGGTGGCGGCGAAGGGTGGCGGCGCGGGTCGTCACGAACCAGTCCTGCCAGTCCCTGGAGCGGCCTAGGCTGCTGTTGATGTCCTGCCATGGCTGGGCGGTGGCGTAGGGGCCCATGGCCCGGAACACGGCTGCGGCGCGCTGGTTCTCGCCGGTCGCTACCAGGGCGTGCGCGAGATGGCTGAGGTCCGCCATGGACAGCCACGGGTATTCGTCCGCCGGGATGTCAGCGAACCATCGGTCGTAGGCCTCGCAGGCGTAGTGTCCGACTTGTGCTCGCTGCCAGAAGTGCAGTGCCCCGACCTGGCCGTTCCCGTGCTCCCGCCGGTACTTGTCCATGATCGAATAGAGGGGCAGCATCAGCAGTTCTGGGGTGAACAGTTTTTTCGAGGCGAGCCAGAACGAGAAGTCCATCGCGGCCCCGAGTCCGCCGTGGACCATGAGGGTCTGGCGCATGCGGTGGTGTGCCTCACGGCTGCCGGGATCCCGGATGTCAGCCTCGTGCAGAAGGGGCCAGGGTCCGAGGTGGTACATGCCATGGCTCCGGATGTCGTCCGCGGGCAGCATGTTCCAGGGGTGCGGCCGGGCTGGCGCATGAGGGTCGAAGGTCTCGGGGCGGAACGGTAGTTGGGTGAGCTGCAACCGGATGATCCACGGCACCGGACACGCCGGCAGGAGGTCACTGGCGCGCTGGCATGCCTGCGCGGCCATCCGTGTGGCACGGCCCACGATGTACTCGCTCTTCCCGCTGCGGAACGCATCGACGGCGGCCCGGGAGAGCACCCTGGCCCACATCATGGCCGCGTCCGGATTGTCCGGCTCCTCGTCGTGCCACATCTTGAAGACGCCGGGTTCGCCTCCGGCGGCGAGCAACTGGCTGCGGCTCGTGCGCAGCGCCCAGTGGTAGCCCGTCATACGGAGCAGGTCGCGGGTGGCGGCGTAGCGCCCCAACCGCAGGTCTTCCAGGGCGGCACGCAGGTCGGCGTCAGCGCCGACGGGACTGACGATGACGGTCATGTCATCGGGGGCGCCGTGGACGTCTCGTCGAGGGGTCACGGCACCGATCGTTAAGGGAGAAGGAGAAGGCATGGGGGAGGCCTTGAGGACTAGGGATGGGTGTAGGGGCTTGCGGGGTCTCGGCTTGGGGCTTGGGGGACTCGGGCCGAGGAGCTGTGAGCAGGTGCCGCCGTGGGCAGGGGGAGCGTGCACCAGGCGCGGGTGCCGTCTGCGGTGAATCCCCAGTCGCCGCCCACGTCCTTCGTCAAGGCGTCCACCAGGAGCAGGCCGCGGCCGTTCTCCGTGTCGGCGTCCGGGTCCTGCACCGAAGGGGCCGGGGAAGGGGTGTAGTCGGCGACCTCGATGCGGAGTTCGTAGACGGGCAGCATCCAGACGCGTACGCCGATGGTGTCGGACTTCCCGTACAGGATGGCGTTCGCACACATCTCGGAGACGACGAGCAGCACGGTGTCGATCAGGCCGTCCGGCACACGGCGGAGGCGGCACCAGGCCCGCGCGATCCGCCGTGCCTGCCTGACGCTAGCCGCAACGGCCGGCATCGCGATGTCGAAGCCGTTCGTCGCGGGATACCGGACCGGAATGAGGAACGACGCCGCCGACAGGCTTGGCGGTCCGGCAGGGTCTAGGGGCATTGCGGTGGCTCCTGGTTGCGTTCGTACGCTCTCAGCGGATGTGGGCGGGTCCTGAGCGGGTGGCTGCGGTCAGCTCGCTGCGCGCGGAACGAGCAGCGTCACCCAGACGTCTTTGCCGCCACCAGGTGACAAGGCCGAGCCGAATACGTCAGCGAGCGCCTTGACGAGTTGGATGCCTCGACCGTGCTCCGAGTCCGATGAAGCCTGCACAAGCCGGGGCTGATTCGGGTCGTCGTCATGGACGCACAGAGTCACGCCGCCGGGGATCTTGGTGAGCGTGATCTGGGCTTCTCTCGTTCCGTCATGCACTGGGGGCGTGTGCTGAAGCACGTTCGTGAGTAGCTCCGTCACTACCAGCTCCGCCACGTCGCAGAGTCGCCCGAAGCCCCATAGGTCCAGGTGGGTTCCGACGATCCTTCGTGCGAGACCCACGGACCGCGGTGTCACGTCGAGGGTCATGTCCAGGTGGCCGGCGGACACACGCGCCAACGCGCGCACCCCCTCCGAAGCCTCGGGACGAGTAAGGGTTTCGACCATCTCTCAGATCCACTTCGTTCCGCCGAACCCTCACAACTAGGCTCGACTGCGTTGTGTACTGGTGTGGAACCGGTCAGCAACCATTTAGTCAGGCCGAGCGAATACCGTGTATGCGCTGATGCCGAGGGCCGCAGGTATCGGCATCAGCAGGACAGGGGCGAGGGATGCCGCAGCCAGAGAAGAAGCTCAACCCCGGGGCGTCCCCGCAGGAGTGGTTCGGCTATCAGCTACGGAAGCATCGCAAGCTCAACAACCTGTCAGCGCGCCAACTTGGTCGGTTGGTGCAGGTCAGCGATGACATGATCTTGAGCATCGAGCACGGGAAGTATCCGAGTTGCCACCTGCACCTGGCGCAACGGCTCGACGAGGTCTTAGGCACCGATGGCCTCTTCGGCGATGCCTGGCCGATGGTGTTCAAGCCTGCCGATGCCGATAAGAAGTCGCCTGATGCCGATAAGAGCCCGTCCAGGCTGGTGGAGGACGTCGCTCCGGGACACCCAGGCCGCATGCTGGAAGGCGATACCCCATCGCCTTCTGGGAGTCCTGTACCTGTGGACCGCCGCGCCTTCCTCTACAACAGCAGCCTTGCCGCCCTAGCTTCCATAGACCTGGTCGCGCTGGTCTCCCCGACCAACCTGCCCCAGCCTCCCGCCCGTATTCGCCCTCTGGACATCGATCAGATCCTCAGCGTGGCCGACGAGATCCACCGCCATGACAACAAGCAGGGCGGAGGTGGTCTCGTCGGTGTGATCGCTGGGCACGCGATGCAATGGGCCGTCGGCCGGCTCACCGTGTCCTGCCCGGACCACCTGCGCGCTCCGCTGTACGCCGCGGTCGCCCGGCTGGGCATCGTCGTCGGCGCCAGCCACTTCGACGCCTACGCCCACGAGGACGCCAGAATCGCCTTCAAGGTCGCCGCCGAGTGCGCAGAGGAAGCACCCGACTGGCACCTGCGCGCCAAGGTCTACAGCTTCCTCGCGCGCCAAGCCATCTGGGTCGGAGACCCCGATGCCGGCCTGACGTACGCAGAAAGCGGCCTGGTCCGTTCCGACAGGCTCACCCCGACGATCCAAGCCATGCTGCACAGCGCCCGAGCCCGCGCGTTCGGCAAGATGGGCGATGTCCGGGGCACCCTTGCCGCAGTAGGCGCGGCAGACGACGCCTTCTCCAAGTCGAACCCTGCTGAAGACCCCTCGTGGATGGCCTACTACAACGAGGCGCAGCACCAAGGCGACACAGCACACGCCTTCTGGGACCTGGCGATGCGCGCCGACCAAGACCCCGCTCGCGCAAGCCACCGGTTCGAGATCGCGGTAGCGGGCCACACCGACGACTACGCCCGGTCAAGGGCGATCTCCGGCACGAAGTGGGCAAGCCTGCTCATGGCGAAGGGAGACCCATCCCAGGCCGCGGCAATCGGGCAGAGGGCGCTGGACGACGCTGGTCGCCTCACTTCACGCCGAGCGGCTGATGACCTCACCGACCTCAGCCGCTTCGCCAAGCAGCACCGCGGGCTTCCCGAAGTGGAAGGCCTCCGGGAGCGCATCGCCGCTACGTTGCAGGCATGACGACTTCCGCAGCTACTTCCCGCTCGGTGCTGATCGAGGCGTGCGCCGCGGCAGGTTTCGACGCAGCCCACGCCGAGCCGGTCCGGCTCGCAGAGAACGAGATATGGCGGCTGCCGGAGGACCGGGTGATCGTGCGCATCGCTCGTGCCGGCCAGTGGGCAGCGACCGTACGCGAGGTCGCCGTGGCCCGGTGGCTCGCGGAAAACGAGGTGCCCGCCGTCCACGTTCTCTCGATCGAGCAGCCGGTCGACGCCGGTGGCCGCCCGGTGACGTTCTGGGAGGAGCTACCCCCGCACCGCAACGGCAGCGTGCGCGACGTCGCGCGACTTCTCATGCAGCTGCACTGCCTGCCCGTGCCCGGTTCCTTCCAGCTCGGCAGCCTCGATCCGTTCGTGCGGGTCGAGGAGCGGATCGACGCGGCCACCACCTTGTCCGGCGACGACAGGAAGTGGCTCCGGCAGCGGCATGCGGACCTGGCGGAACGCTGGGAACAGCGGCCTGCCGGACTGCCGGAGCGCGTGGTTCACGGAGACGCGTGGGTCGGCAACGTGGCGGCCACCGCCGACGGCCCGGTACTCATGGATTTCGAGCGGGTGTCCGTCGGCCCTCCGGAGTGGGACCTGGTGTCGACCGCGCTGAAGCTGACAACAACTGGCGCCGTCACCGAGGCCGAGTACGCCGAGTTCTGCGAGCTGTATGGCACGGACGTCACCCAGTGGGAGGGCTACGAACTCCTCGCTGGGGCACGGGAACTGCGGATGACGACCTACGCCGCTCAGTACGCCGCTTCACACCCGGAGTGGCACGCTGAGGCGCAGTACCGCGTGGACTGCCTCCGTGGGCGGGTCACCGGCAGGCCGTGGCGTTGGGCGGGCATCATGTAGCGGCCGCGCCGCCGAAGAACGACGACGCGGCCGGACGCATTCCCCCTGATCATTTCCGGCCTTCGGCCTCACTCCCGCTCTGTGAACCCGCCGATGGGCACCTTGTCCATCGGGTCGTCCTGCGCGACGTGGTGCGGCCGGTCGTAGACCGTGTCAGCGGTCCGTGACCCCTCCGCCCAACGTCCGCGAGTGTTCCGGTCGTTCAGGGACACTCCAGCCGCGATCATGTCGGTGTTGGCACCCGCCCGCAGGCTGTGTGCCTTCACCTTCTTCCCTGCGATGTAGGGGACGCCAGCCCGCCCCGCGAGCAGCTGCACTCGGTCATTGATCGCGCCGCCTTTCATGCGGTCGCCCCGCTTCGTGGCGCGGTCGCGCGGCTGGAGATTCCCCTTCACTGTCAGCGCCCGGAAGAGCGGCTGTGTGGGCCCGTCCGCGCCGAGTTTGCGCAGTACCGCGAGCCAAGCGCGCGCCCGGTCGACGAGCCGGAGGTCCGGCCGGTCGCGTAGGAACGCGGTCGCGCCCTTAGCGTCCTGGTCGGTCTTCGACGCCGCGGTGGTGACGACCAGGCCCGTGGGCAGGATCTGCACGTTCTTGACGAGCAGGTCGGCGAGCTCCACACGCCGGTGCAGGTTGCTGTACGCGAGGACCAGGGCGAAGGCGTCGCGGGCGCCGATGTGGGTGTCTTCGTCGCACTGCTCAAGGCACTTGAGCAGGTAGGGGATGGTGAGCGCGGCCGCCCGGTCGACCTCCCCGCCGGCCTGCACCCACTCCCTGCGCCAGGTGCGCAGCTTGCCCCTGATCTTGGAAGGGTCCGGGCGCATCCTCTCGGGCTGCCAATTCCAGATGCGACTCATGTACTGGCGGACGGTGTCGGGCTTGAACTCCCCTGCGCGGCCTCGTCGGATGAGGTGTAGTCCGTACGCGTTGTAGGTGGACGTTGTGCACGGGTGCGGGGTCCGCTTCGGTTTCTGCTGGGCGCACCATGCCTGGAAGGCGCCCACGGTGGAGTCCCTGTTCGTGAGGGTGTTCTCGGCGAGGTCGTCATGGGTGAGTTCTGCCCGGTCCTCCTCGGATACGCGGAAGTCGCCCTCCGTCCAGACTGCGCGCGGGTCCTCCGTGGGCGGGAGCTCGTTGGGCCCGAGGATGGTGTGCTGGTCGACGTAGTAGCGCACCGGCGCCGGCTCGGTGTCGTCGACCAGTTCCGCATCGACGTACTCCACCAGCTCTGTCACGGTGTCGGCGTCCAGTCGCTCCAGTCGCTCCAGTCGCTCCAGTCGCTCGGTCACGGCCGCGCCCACGTCGGGTAGTCGGGGTGGTCCTCCCACCGCTTCGCCTCTTTGGCGAGCCACTCCAGGCGGCGGACGGCGCCCACGATGTCGCCGAGGCGCACGCATTCCTCGCCCGCGCCGTAGGCATACCCAAGGCCGTGGTGGAAGGCGGGCGTGACGGGCTGGTCCGCTGCGCGATCCGTCACGAAGTCGTGCATGGCCTTGAGGCGGGCTGCCATGGCGGCGAAGGTGTCCGGGGCGGGTGCGGCTGCGACGGGCGGCGGAGTCGCGGGCGCCTGCGTCGGCTCAGGCCGGTAGCCCTTCGGGCTGTATCCGCGGTTCATCGCTTCTCCCCCGCCTGCTTGAGCGGGACGAACTGCCGGGCCCAGGAATCGAACTCCGCGGCGAGGTCGGGGTTCGGCTCCGGGATCATGCGCAGTGTCGTCCACAACTCGGTGGGGAGCTCGCCGTGGAGACGGGAGGCCAGGATGTGGGTGCCGCCGAAGTCGGTGATGCTGATGTCGTCCGCCGGCTCGTCACTCCCTCCTTCCTGCTCCATGCGCGCGGCCCATGCCCGCAGATCTTCCCCGGATTGCTCGCTGTCGCTCATCCGTACGACCCTCCCCTAAGGGCTGTCCCGTAATGATCTCTGAGTGACCTCGGACGTGGTCGACTGCTGTACTGCTGGGGGGTCTATCCGGCGAGGGCGAGGTTGTGCA
>NZ_JBHXSK010000083.1:0-36298 GCF_042716195.1 Streptomyces sp. NPDC058683 | reverse complement strand
GGGCCCGGCCGCCCCCTTCCTACCTCAGCCCGTGAACCCGGCCACGTTCTCCTTCGTGACCACCTTCACCGGCACCTTGATCGTCGACTCGACCTTCTTGTCCTGGACGGCCTTGAGCGCGTTGTCCACGGCGATCTTCCCGAGCTGGGAGGGCTGCTGGGCGACCGACGCGTACAGCGTGCCGTTCTTGACCGCGGTCAGACCGTCCGGGGTGCCGTCGAAGCCGACCACGGACACCGACGTACCGGCCTTGGAGCCCAGCGCCTTGATCGCGCCGAGGGCCATCTCGTCGTTGGCGGCGATGACGCCCTGGACGTCCGGGTGGGCCTGGAGCAGGTTCGACATCACGTCGAGGCCCTTGGTGCGGTCGAAGTCGGCCGGCTGCTGGGCCACCACCTGGATGCCGGGGTAGGCCTTGAGGCCGTTCGCGAAGCCCTGCGCCCGCTCCCGGGCGGCGGAGGTGCCGGCCTGGCCCTGGAGGATCACGATCTTGCCGTGGCCGCCGAGCTTGTCGCCGATCGTCTTGGCGGCCAGCTCGCCGCCGGCGACGTTGTCGGAGGCGACCAGCGCGTCGGTCTTGGCGTTGTTGACGCCCCGGTCGACGGCGATGACCGGGATGCCGGCCTTGTCGGCGGCCTTCACGGAGTTGCTCGCCGCGTCCGAGTCCACCGGGTTGACGATGATCGCGCCCAGTCCCGAACTGGTGAAGTTCTGGAGCTGGTTGGCCTGCTGGGAGGCGTCGTTCTGGGCGTCCGTGACGGTCAGGTCCACGCCCAGCTTCTTCGCCTCGGCCTGGGCGCCGGACCGGATCTGCACGAAGAACGGGTTGTTCAGGGTGGACAGGGACAGGCCCATCTTCGGGTTGGTGGACGAGGAGCCCGTGTGCAGCAGGGAGGTCGCGGCGACGAGTCCGACGGTGACGACGGCCGCGAGCGCGTACGTCCCCGCCTGCTTGCCCTTGTTGCCCCCGGTACCGGCGGCCACCGGGGTCGCCCCGGCCTTGCGGCGCACGGTGTCGAGGAGCACGGCGAGCGCGATGACGACACCGATCACGACCTGCTGCCAGAACGCGGAGACGTTCAGCAGGTTGAGGCCGTTGCGCAGCACCGCGAGGATCAGCGCGCCGATCAGCGTCCCGGAGGCCTTGCCGGTGCCGCCGGCCAGCGACGCGCCGCCGATCACGACCGCCGCGATGGCGTCCAGTTCGTAGCCGTTGGCGGCCTGCGGCTGCGCGGAGGAGAGCCGGGAGGCCAGCACGATGCCGGCGACGGCCGCGAACAGACCGGACAGCGCGTAGATGGCGAGCTTCTGCTTGTTCACCCGCAGCCCGGACAGCCGGGCGGCCTCCTCGTTGCCGCCGATCGCGTACATCGAGCGTCCGATGTACGTCCGGCCGAGGACGAAGGCCGCGATCAGCCCCATGAGGACCATGACGAGGACCGGCACCGGCAGCCAGCCGCCGAGCGTGTCACCGAGGTGCGAGACCGAGTCGGGGAAGGCGATGGGGGAGCCGTCGGAGATCACCAGCGACAGGCCGCGGGCCACCGACAGCATGGCCAGGGTCGCGATGAACGGCGGCAGCTTGCCGTACGCGATGAGGAAGCCGTTGACGAGTCCGGCGGCGATGCCGGTGGCGACGGCCAGCAGGACGGCCAGGAAGACCGGCACCCCGTGGGAGGTGGCGCTCCACGCCAGCATGGTGGCCGACAGGGCCGCCACCGAGCCGACCGACAGGTCGATGCCCGCCGCGACGATCACGAAGGTCGCGCCGAAGGCGAGGATGGCCGTCACGGCGGCCTGGACGCCGACGTTCAGCAGGTTGTCGGTGGTGAGGAAGTCCCCCGACAGCGCCGCCATGGCGATGACGAGGACGATCAGCGCGGTGAGCGCCCCGTTGTCGAGGAGCAGCCGGCGCAGGCCGGAGACGCCACCGGCGCCCGCGTTCTTGCTCTTGAGGGTGTCAGTGGCCACGTCCGGCCTCCTTGTCGGTTGTGGTGGTGGGGGTGCTGACCGCGAGGGCCATCACGGAGTCCTGGGTGGCCTGGTCGGCGGAGAGCTCGCCCGCGATCCGGCCCTGCGCCATCACCAGCACCCGGTCGCTCATTCCGAGGACCTCGGGCAGATCGCTGGAGATCATCAGGACGGCGGCTCCGGCGGCCGTCAGCTCGTTGATCAGCTGGTAGATCTCGACCTTGGCGCCGACGTCGATACCGCGCGTCGGCTCGTCGAGGATCAGCACCTTGGTCTCGGCGAGGAGCCACTTGCCGATGACGACCTTCTGCTGGTTGCCGCCGGAGAGCGTGCGCACGTGCTGACCGAGCCCGGCCATCCGCACGCCCAGCTGCCCGGCGATCCGCTCGGCGGCGACATGCTGCGCCTTGAGGTCGACGATCCCGGCCCGGGTCGCCCGGCGCAGGGTCACCAGGCCGAGGTTCTCCTCGACGGAGGCGTCGAGGACCAGCCCCTGCCCCTTGCGGTCCTCGGGGACGAGCCCGATCCCGGCGGTCATCGCCGCGTTGACGTCGTGCCGCCTCAGCGCCGTGCCGGAGACCTGCACGGCTCCCTTGTCGTAGGGATCGGCGCCGAACACCGCCCGTACGACCTCCGTACGGCCGGCGCCCACCAGGCCCGCGATGCCGACGACCTCCCCCGCGTGCACCGCGAAGCTGATGTCGTGGAAGACCCCGTCCCGGGTCAGCCCTTCCACGGACAGCAGGGCGGCACCGGTCTCGGCCCGCTCGCGCGGGTACTGCTGCTCGATGGACCGCCCGACCATGAGCCGTACCAGCTCGTCCTGCGGGGTGGCGGCGGGCACCTGCCCGACGGACTTCCCGTCGCGGATCACGGTCACCCGGTCCCCGAGCGCGGCGATCTCCTCCAGGTGGTGCGTGATGAAGACGATCCCCACCCCGTCGGCCCGCAACTGCCGCACGATCGCGAAGAGCTTCTCCACCTCCTCCGAGGTGAGCACGGCGGTCGGCTCGTCCATGATGAGCACGCGCGCGTCCAGGCTGAGCGCCTTGGCGATCTCGACCATCTGGAGGCGGGCGATACCGAGATCACGCACCCGCGCACGGGGCGGGACATCCACCCCGACGCGCTTGAGCAGGACCTCGGCGTCGGCCTCCATCCGCTTCCGGTCGATCATCCCGAGGCGGCGCGGCTGCCGGCCCAGGAAGATGTTCTCGGCGACCGTGAGATCGGGTACGAGGTTGAACTCCTGGTAGATGGTGGCGATCCCGAGGCGCTCGGAGTCCTGCGCACCATGGATGCGCACCTCCTCGCCACCGGCCAGGATCCGTCCCGCGTCGGGCGTGTAGGCACCGGAGAGCATCTTGATGAGGGTGCTCTTGCCCGCGCCGTTCTCACCGAGCAGTACGTGCACCTCGCCCCGGCGCAGATCGAAGTCGACGCCGTCGAGCGCGACCACTCCGGGGAAGGACTTCCGTATGCCCTCGATACGCAGCAACTCGTCCGGGTCGCTCACGACGTGCTCCTTTGCACAGGGGTCTGGTTCACGCCACGGTTCGCGTCGCGGTCCGCGGCGCGGTTCCCGTCGGGGTGCGCGCCGCACGAGCGGCGCACGACGAGCCGGGCGGGGAGGGTGACGGACTGCGGAGGCCGCCCCTCGATTCGGTCGATCAGCGCGCGTACGGCGGCACGCCCCAGCTCACCGGTCGGCTGGGCGATCGCCGTGACCGGCGGATCGGTGTGCACGAACCACCGGATGTCGTCGAACGCGGCGAGCGCGATGTCGTCCGGCACCCGCAGGCCACGCGCGCGTACGGCGTCGAGCGCGCCCAGCGCCATCAGGTTGTCGGCGGCGAAGACCACCTCGGGCGGCTCGGGCAGGTCGAGGAAGCCCTCGGTGACCCGCCGCCCGCTCTCGGCCTGGAAGTCGCCCTGGCCTATGTAGGCGTCGGGGAGGGGGACGCCGTACTCGGCGAGCGCCTCCCGGAAGGCCTGCACCCGCTCACTGCCGGTGGTGGTGGCCGCGGGGCCCGCGATGATCGCGAGCCGCCGGTGCCCCAGCCCGTGCAGATGCGCGACGAGATCCCGTATGGCGGCCCGTCCGTCCGCCCGCACCACGGGCACGTCGAAGCCGGGGATCCACCGGTCGACGAACACCATCGGCGTTCCGCCGCGCGCCGCCTCCAGCATCAGCGGCGAGCCGCCGTCGGTGGGGGAGACGAGCAGCCCGTCGATACGGCGGTCGAGCAGCGTCCGCACATGGTGGTCCTGCAGCTCCGGCCGCTCGTCGGCGTTGCCGATGATCACGCTGTAGCCGAGCGCACGGGCCTCTTCCTCGACCGAGCGGGCCAGTTCCGTGAAGTACGGGTTGAGTACGTCGCTGATGACCAGGCCGAGGGTGCGGGTCTGGTCGGTGCGCAGGGAACGGGCGACGGCGTTCGGGCGGTAGCCCAGCGCCTCGACGGCGGCCAGCACGCGGGTACGGGCGTCGGCGCTGACCGACGGATGGTCGTTCAGGACACGGGACACCGTGGCGACGGAAACGCCCGCCGCGGCGGCCACGTCCTTGATGCTCGCCATCGCCGCTCCACCTCCTCGTGGAACTCATGGAATCGATTACACGCACTGTGTACCGAGGATTGGAATCGATTACACGGCGGCTGGGCAAGAGGTGCGGGATGGCCGAAACCGAATCGTGACCCTTGGTCGCGCAGTTTCCCGCGCCCTTTGGGATGCTGTGGTGAAGCGCCCCGCAAGGGGCGCGGGGAACTGCGCGACCAGCCCCCACCGGCCCGCGGCCGATCACGGCGGCCCGGTGGTGCCCGTCAGGCGATGCGGGTTCCCGTGCCGCTGACGCGGACGCGTGGGTCACCCGCGTGCAGCGTCACCGTGAGTTCGCCGGGGCGGCCCAGGTCCTCGCCCTGGTGCAGGGTGAGGACGGCGTCCGCGGGGACCAGGCCCAGCTCACGGGCGTAGGCACCGAACGCGGCGGCCGCGGCACCGGTCGCCGGGTCCTCGACGACGCCCCCGACGGGGAACGGGTCGCGGACGTGGAAGACGGTGGCCGACTCCCGCCACACCAACTGCACCGTGGTCAGGTCCAGACGGTGCATCAGCGCTTCCAGGCGTGCGAAGTCGTACGCGAGATCCGCGAGGCGCGTCCGCGTCGCCGCCGCGAGCACGAGATGGCGGGCACCGGCGAACGCGATCCGGGGCGGGAACGCCGGGTCGAGATCGGCGGCCGGCCAGCCGAGCGCGGCGAGCGCCTCCGCGAGGTCGGCGTCGGCGACCTCCTCGACGTGCGGCTCGACGCTGGTGAGGGTGGCCGTGACCGTGCCGCCCTCCTCGGTCACCGTCACCGGCACGGTGCCGGCGCGCGTGGCGAACACCAGCTCCCCGGGGCCGATCCGCTCGGCGAGTGCGATCGCGGTCGCGATGGTGGCGTGCCCGCAGAACGGCACCTCGGCCTTCGGGCTGAAGTAACGGACGGTGTACGCCCGTTGCCCCTCGCCGCCGAGGCCATCCGGGGGCGCGGTCAGGAACGCGGACTCCGAGTATCCGAGGTCGGCGGCGATCGCCAGCATGGCGGTGTCGTCCAGGCCGTTGGCGTCCAGCACGACACCGGCGGGGTTCCCGCCCTCGGGGCGGCCGGAGAAGGCGGTGTATCGCAGTACCTCGGGATGCGGCGCGTTCGTCGTCATGACCGCGCAACACGGCGCGGTCTCACGGCTATTCCGGCCGTTCCGGCGGCTCCTGGGCGCGGCGGCCGGACCGGCGGTCCGTGGTACCCGGTGCCCGCGACCCGGCCCCCTTCCGCAGGAAGGCGGAAGGGGGCCGGACCCGGCGCTTCCGGCGGGCGGCTGTGCTGACGGCCGTGTCTCACATCGGCTTCGGCTTGAAGACCGCGAAGGTCGCGCCCTGGGGGTCGGCGACCACCGACATGCGGCCGGCCATCATCTCGAACGGCGGTGCGAGCACCGATCCGTTCCGCTTGACCAGGGCGTCCACCGTGGAGTCGACGTCGTCCACCGCGAAGTACGTCAGCCAGTGCGGCGGAACGCCGGGCCGGTCGTCCCCGAGCTGTGCGGCGCCGCCGACGCCCTTGCCGCCGATGTTCAGCGACCAGTAGGCCCCCTCGGCGCCCTCCATCGGCTGGATCTCGATGCCGAAGGACTCGCCGTAGAAGCCGGTGGCGCCGAGTACGTCGTTGGTGTTCAGCTCGTTCCAGATCAGCGTGCCCGGCTCGTTGACCAGCCCGGCGCCGTGGAACTCGCCCGGCTGCCACACCCCGAACACCGCGCCCTGCGGGTCGGCGGCGATCAGCATCCGGCCGAGGCCGCCGACGTCCATCACCGGGGCCAGCAGGGTGCCGCCCGCCGAGACGATCGCGTCCTGGGTGGCCGGCGCGTCGGTGCTGGCCAGGTAGGTGGTCCAGACGGTGGGCGGCTCCGGCTGCCCCTCGGGCGCCATGGCCGGACCGATCCCGGCCACCGGCTTGCCCTGGAGCGTGCAGACGGCGTACCCGCCGAACTCACCCGGGCCGACCTCGCCCTGCCAGCCGAACAGGTCGCGGTAGAAGTCCAGCGCGGCCTGCTGGTCCTGCGCCATCAGGTCGACCCAGCACGGGGTGCCGGTCGCGTACGGAGTAGTGATCTCGGGCATGTCCAGCTCTCCCTGCGTGCGCGCGAAAACGTCCCCCGCCGCAACCATCACCGCCCGCCGCGAATCCCGCCACCCGAACGCCGGGGTTGTTACGGTCACCGCCGGGCGGACGCCAGCCCCAGCCGGCCCCGGGTCGCCGCCAGCACGATGGCCGCCGCCAGCACCGAGGCGAGCAGGAAGGCCGGGGTGGCGGTGTCCTCGACCGTGGCGTGCGGGAACAGGTCCGTCCAGGCCACGGAGAAGTAGTTGTTGACGCTGGCGTGCAGCAGGATGACCAGTGGCATGCTCTCGCCGGAGCGGTTGAAGACCCAGGTCATCACGTAACTGAAGGCGAGCGCGGTGACCATGAACTCCAGCGGCCGCACCGGACTCACGTGGGGCCCGCCGCCCCACTCCGTGAGGAACAGCGGCAGGTGCCAGGCGCCCCACAGCACTCCTACGACAAGGGTGGCGACCAGCGGACCGTACCGGCGCTGCATGTGCGGCATGGCGAACTCGCGCCAGCCCGGCTCCTCCGCGAGCCCGGTGGTGACCATCTGGACGACCAGCCCCGGCAGGTACGCGGCGAGCACCACCGCCGGCGGCAGCACCGGGTCCTGGCCGGTCAGCGCGGCGGAGGCGACGGTCAGGGCGGCGGGCACGGAGACGGCGACGACGAGGAACCACCACCATCGCACCCTGAGCTTGCTCATCCGCCCCCGCCAGGCCCGCAGCCCCGCCCGCCCCTCCGTGATGCCGGTGACGAACAGCGCCGACCCGATCGGACCGAGATAGGCCCCGGGCAGCACCCCGAGCAACTGACTCCCGGCGGCCCCGCCGGGGAAGCTCCAGTGCCACACCCCCAGCCCGTTCCCGGACAGGATGTACGGCGTCCAGGCCAGCCAGCTCATGCTCATCGCCAGAGCGAAGAACCAGGTGAGCGGACGACGTCGGACACGGGCCCGCAGAGTCGTGGCGGTCTGCGGCTGCGGGAGGCTGGTGGTGACAGTCACCGGTGGGTCCCTTCGGGGCGTTCGGGCGGTGGGTTTGCGATGCCCCAAGCTCACCAGCGCCGCCCCCGCCGATCACTGCCACGCACGCCCCAACTCCCGGTACAGCAGGCTGTACCGCCGCTGATATCGGAGTGCGAGGTGACTCGGCACGCGGTCGACAGCGCCCACCACACGATCCCGCCGAGCACAGAGCGGTCGTCCCACCGCCTCCCTCCTAGCAATCCGCTTCGGCGCAGAAGCCGTATCTCGCGTCCGCCACGAGCATGGTGTAGAGCCCTCCCTTCTCCTTGGCGGCGGGGATGGTCACCGGATCGGCCTGCCAGCGCCCGTCGACCCACTCCAGTGGGAAAGCGTGGCGCTCCGTGTCGCCCAGCCGGAGCAGTATTTCGGCGGAGGTGCGGTCGCGGTTCATCTTTCCGACCGACGTGGTGACAAAGATGACCATGTGGCGGGCGCCCTCGTGAGTTCGGAAATTCCGGCGCATGGTCGTCGCGCAGTCCTTCGACGCCGGGTCGGCGAGCACGCACCACACTCTGCTGGCGCCCTGGTATTCGGCATTCTGGATCTGCAGGGCGGTCGCATAGGCGCCTGCCGCACCGGGACGTTGGGTCGCCGAGAAGTCCAGGACGGGGCTCGAAATCGGCATCCGCTCGTACGGGCGGGACGAAAAACCCGGAGAATCATGCGGCGCCGAGGCCTGCTGGTGTGTGGAATATCCCTCGTGCGTCACCCAGAGAATGCTGAGGAGACTGGCCGCGATGGCCGTCATGGAAATCAGATGACGGCGCGGCCCGTACCGCCTTTCCGCGGGCATCTCCGTCTCCTCGGCCGGGCCGGGGGAATCCTGGTCGATGACGCCCACGTTCGACCGGGCCCCAGAGGCGGGAGGCGACCCCGCCGACACCTTCTGCCGGTCGGTCACCGAACTCCGCCGGGTGGCCACCGTCTGAACGGCCGACTCCTCCTGAGCCGCCGTCACGGGGTCCTTCAGCGTCGTCATCAGGTCGGCCATGAGGTTCACTTCGGCGCGCTTGCGCTCCAGCTCCGCCGGCCCCCATGTCCTCCCTGCCCCGGGCCCGAGCGCCTCCGAGAGCCGCTGATCCCGCCTGCGCCGGGACTCCGCCCGGTCGGCCGCATACCTCTTCTCGGCCGCCCGCACCGCCCGCCCCAGCCGGGAGAAACGCCATCCCCATCGGGTCGTGGAGCCGAGGACGGCCGACGGCTGCGTCGCGTTCCGGGCCGCCATCATCGGACCCCCTTCGTGACCTTCTGCGCCAGGGTTCGCAGCAGCTCGCTGTCGCAGGCCTGGTCGAACTCCCTACGAGCCCGGCGCAGCCGCTGGCGGACGGTGCCCGGTTTCTGTCCGAGCAACTCGGCGATCTGCTTCGAGGTATGTCCCGCGTAGGTCATGATCAGCACCTCCTTGTGCTCGGCGGTCAGTCCGTGAATGACCTCCAGGGCGCGAACGAGCAGATCGTTACTGGCCGTCGACTCCTCCGGCGTGGGGGCCGGATCAGGAAAGTCCACGGAATACACCTGGCCGTTCCGCGACGTCTGCTGGAGCGGAACCATATGAGGGCGGTTCACGCGCTTGTGCGAGATCAGGGCATTGAGCAGTGCGCGCCGGGCATAGCCGCTCGCCGTCACCGGGTCGATGCCGTCCCAGTCGTTCTTTATCCTGGCGAGAATCACGTTCATCTCGCTCTCGCCCTCGAACCCACCGCTGCCGTACGACAGATGGCGTGCGTAGCGGTACAACGACTCGGCGCATGCGGTGAAGAAGTCGTCCCACGTCTCAAATGGTTTACCTCGCACTCTTTTACGGGGAACTGGAGTCATGGGCGCGCTGCTCCTTGCTTGACAGTGACCCGACCGGCTCCACCCATGACGCGCCCGTGCCGGGAGGCGTTACCGGCTTTCTCCGCGATCACCCGTTCGGGCGAAGATCGGCGGGAGGGCGGCGCCGGTAACGCGAAGAGAGACCGCCACGTCTATGGCGACGGGGACGATCCCCGACCGTGAAGACGTGAAGGAAGTGCGGCACTCATGAAGAGGCATATCCGACGTGCGACGCCGTCCTGGTGGCGGGAGTGGGGCATCGCGATGCTCTGCGCGTTCGCGGCTGCCGTGGCGGTCGAGCCGCTCTGGCACCTGCTGACCTACGCCCTGCACACGTACGGGCTGGTGTGGCCGTGGGAGTTCTACCTGCCGCTGCACTGATGCACGACGGCTGATCCCCTTCGTCCTGCGGACGAACACAACTCCGAGGACGGGGACCGTAAACTCCCGGTGTGGCATTCATGAGCACCCCGCACTGCTGCTTCCTGTGACCGGAAGGCGTTGAGGGCGAGGCCGGACGGCGTCGCCCTCCTTGGTGTGCCTGTCGCGTGAACCGCCGTTCCGGCGCTGCCGGTTTCCGCATGCGCATGCAGGCACTGTCTCTTCCCTTCGGTTTTGCCAGGAGTGCCTCGTGCCCGTGTTGCTTCCCCCTGCCCTCGGACTCTTCCTCGACGTGCTGCGCTGCCCGACGTGCCGCGCGCGCCGTCTGCACGCCGACCGTGGCGTACTGCGCTGTGTGGCGGGCCATACCTTCGACATCGCCCGCCACGGCTACGCCGGCCTCCTGACGGGCGGCCGGGCCACCAGCGGCGACGACGGTGCCATGGTCCGGGCCCGGGACCGCTTCCTGGCCACCGGCGGGTACGCACGTATCCGGCAGGCCGTCGCCCGCCTGGCGGCCGACTCGGCCCCCCGGCGGGGCACGGTCGTGGACGTCGGGTGCGGAACGGGCTACTACCTGGCCGGAGTTCTGGACCGGTTGCCCGGCGCCCACGGCCTGGGCCTGGACACGTCGGTGCGCGCGCTTCGCTCGGCGGCCCGGGCCCATGACCGAGGCGCTGCGGCGGCCTGGGACGTCTTCCGTCCCTTCCCGCTCGCCGACGGGGCGGCCGACGTGGTGCTCGACGTGTTCGCCCCGCGCAATCCGGCCGAGTTTCGCCGAGTGCTCCGCCCGGCCGGCCGCCTGATCGTGGGCAGGAGTGCCCACGTTCCCGCCCCTGAGCGTCGGCGCTGACGCGAATGTCCTGTCGCATCGAAGGTTGATCGATTCTCACCGAAGGTTGACGGCCGGGACGTTCGTCTGAGCCGAAGCACGATAGCTGTCACCGAGGCGGCCTTGTTGTCACCAGAACTCCGGGATGGGGCACGCGGGGACCACAGCCCAGGTGAGCGTGGCGGCCCCCGGGTTTCGGACCGAGGGCCGTCGGACGGATTCAGTTGGGCGGGTCGAGGGAGAACACCGAACGGACCCCCGGGGCCGGGGCTATGCGTTCATTGATGCCCCACAGGCGGCCGGAGGAGGGGGCCCAGGAGAGGTTCTGGATGAGCGGAGGGCCGTACGTGAGCACGTGCGGCGCGCTGCCGGGCTTCGCCCAGTGGATGCAGTACGGAAGGTCGGCGGTCGCCGAGTCGTTGGGGTCCCGGTCCGCGTATTCGGGGCAGGTGCCGCTGAAGTAGAAGTATGTGCCGTCGGTCGCCGCTCCCTGCACCCCCCAGACCGGGGTCCGGTAGCCGGCTGTGGCGTGGACGGTGCCTTCGTAATTGGTCGTGCCGTCCGTGTCGAGCAGCGTGTCTGCGGCGTTCAGTGGCCAGCGCACGATCGGGGCGCCGCCCGTGGAACGGCGGAACTCGGACGTGATGAGCCCGTCGGTACCGGTGCGGTCGAGGCTGAGGGAGGTCATGCACGGGTCGAGGTCCGTGCAGGGATCGCCCTTGGTTCCGTTGTCGTAGAAACCGATCATGGGCAGGGCCCAGTTGTGCCAGCGAGCGGAGGACTTGCCGTCGCTGATCCCGACGGACTCGCGCGTGTTGTCCGACATCCGCCACAGGTGGCGCAGGTCGTAGACCTGGATCTGGTGTCCGCTCGCCACGAACAGCCTGTTGCCGTACCAGGCGATACCGTCGGCGTGACCGGCGAACGGGCTGCCGGCGGCGCCCACGGCCTGGAAGTTCCCCGTGGTCTGGGTCTCCATATAGGGATCGACCAGCATGATGTGGTTGTAGGTCGTGTAGTCGCCGCCGTTGTTGTCTACGACGGAGATCCGGGCGAACTCGTTGCTGCCGGTGTTCCTGCTGTGCCAGGACGCGATGTAGACGTACTTGTCGAGCCACTTGCCGTCGGGCTGGGCGTCATGCGATCCGGTGATGCCCTGGGGCACCCAGTCGCCGGTGGTGTCGTCCGCTTGGTCCCAGCAGAAGCCGTCGACGCGGTAGGACGTGTTGAGGTTCTGGTTGCCGTGGCACAGGTACGGGCGGCCGCTGTGCCCGCTCCCGCTGAGCAGGGGCGCCAGCGAGTTGTACGCAGTCACCTTGCCGCTCGCCTCGACGGCGTCGATGGCGCGCCAGCGAGACGCGAAGTCCCCGGCTGTGAGGGTCATCTTGCCAGGGTCGGATATCGGGTCCAGGGTGCTGGCCGCCGCGGCCGGCTGTGCTCTCGCCGGCATGAGCAGGAGTAACCCTAGGGTGAGTCCGACCACCAGGTGAACCCTGAGTAGCCGCTGTGTGATTGGTATGTGCATGGCAGTGAAGAGTAGCCAGGCCGTGCGGCAGGTGATGCTGCGGGCCCGGGTGTTCCCTGAGTCCGAGCGGCCGTTCGCCTGCACGACGCAGGCGGGTCTGGGCCGGGACTCGGAGCGCCTGGATGCCACGCCGCGCCGGAGACTTCGGACTTACTCGTCCCCCGGGGCTGCTGGGCAGCTCAGGCGACTGGTGGAGCACGCCGGAACTGGTGACACCTACCGTGCTTCGGCTCATCGTCGCACTGAAGGTTGATCGCGTCACCGAGCTGGTAGTGGGGTTGATACCGTTCGGGACGGTTCAGTTGAACGAACGAGGCAGGTCAGCGGGTGCCAGCTCTGGATTTCTACGCTCATGTCGCTACCAGTTGCGACGTACTCGGAGCTGGAATCGGCACCGATCCCGACGGCTGGCAGGCTGCTGTAGGACCGGATTTCCTCGATGTCCCCGGTAGCGGCCTCCTACGGAGGGACTACGGACTTGTGGAAGTCAACTTCTCACCGGACCAGCGTGGGAGCCAGGGACGAATGTCCTGCTTCGGCTTCGGCGTCAAGATCCAAAGACTGCTGTACGACCAGTCCCCGGGCACCGTGCCGCTTCCGCTGTTGCGGGAGTACGGGAAGTTCGCATCCCGAGTGTCGTTCGAAGAACTTCGGGCTGCGGTCCTGTCTCTGGGACACACGGTCGAGCTCGAAGACACATCGCACGACATGCACTGCTACCGCGTATCCCGGTCCGCCGCCCGCGTCCACGTCATCATCGATCCTGACCCGTATGGTTCAGGCGACCCTGATCCGGACGGACATCAGGTGGGGGACGTATGGTCCATCGCCTTGTGGTGACCGGCCCGAGACCGACAAGCGGATGTCGGACGTCGAAGCTGAGCCCTCTTGTCAACGAATGTTCTCTGACCTGGGCGATCAACCTTCAGTGAGACGAACGTCCCGGTCATCGACCTTCGGTGAGAATCGATCAACCTTCGATGCGACGGGACAGTGAACGCACGCATCACCGATGGGGCCCGCCGAACCGACTGTGTTTCGTCACCTGGGGCGGCCCATTTCGTCGGTAACCCCAGGTTGCTGGCCTCCACAATCCTGTGTGTCAGACCTCGGTGGCAGACTGGCGGCACAACGAAGCTCCGGTAGGGCAGCGCGATGCGGCGGGGTCACCCGTCGAGCGCCACTGCTCGGGGGTGGCTGGTGCCACGGGGGGAGATGCGCGGCTGTGATCTTCGACAGTCTTGATGTGTCGTACGGCGAAATGTGGGGTTCCCATCAGGGAATGACCCATCCGGACCCGATGTCGCGCGCGGTCGCGGCACGCAGACATGCTGCCGGGATGGATTACGCGGTTCTGCTGTCCGCGCGGGAGCGACCGCTGGCACTGGTCGAATACTGGCCGCGCCGGATGTGGCGTATGTATCTGTTCGACGACAGGTCCTGGCGCATGCAGGCGATCGACCTCGAGCCGCACAGCACGGGGATGTTGCTGGCTCACCGGAACACCCGATGGCAGTTTTCCAACGAGCAGGAGCACTCGTCCGGGAAGTGGGATGTTCAGGAGACCACGACCGTCTCGGCCGACGGGCAGGTTGAGGTGAGGTCCGAGTTCGCCGGGCCGAGGGGAGCGTCGACGGAGCCACTGCACGCTCGACCATCCGGCCCGTCGAGCGTCCCCGTGCGGCGGTTCCCGGCGCCCGTCGAAAGCTTCCTCTGCCCCGTACCGGAGTTCGGTGACTGGCAGGTGTTCGCGCCGTTCCTCGCCCAGCAGGGCCACGAGCCCGCCACGACCGTAGTCCTGAGCGACGTGTCGGTGGACGAAGGATCGGGACCGCTGCGCGCCACCGGAATCGAGAAACTGTTCAGTCCGGGCGCGTGCGACACTCCGGATGGGCCGGCCGTCGTCGAGCCCGTTGACGCCGGCCTGCTGCGGATCACGTCAGGGCAGCTGGCGGTCTCGGACCCCGGCTGGATCGGAGAGACCCCGCGGACCGTCGCTGTGCCACCGGGCGAGTTCCCGGTCACGCTGTCGCTTTTGCGCACGGCACGCGGGGCCGGTGTCGCCGCGGCCAGGGTGACGTTCCTGGACATCCCGCCCCGCGAGTGGGAATTGGCCCTCCGGCCCGACGAGGACCTGGGGCTGCTCGGCGAGGGCCAGTTCTACGGGGTTGGCGTGGATACCGGCACGGCGGCTTTCATGGATGCGACTCGGACGGTGATCGAAGACCAGCTGGACGAGGACCTGTTCATACCCCTCGGCAGCCGTTTCACCGTCGAACTGCCCGGCACGGAGCCCGAGCCGAACCTCATCGCCTTCCGTGCCGGCCGGGGCGACGGGGACTACCCCGTCTGGATCGGCCGCACCGATGACGGACAGGTTGGTTGCGTCGTCGTCGACTTCCAGCTCCATTCCGCCGACGGGGGAGAGTAAGGAGCCGCCGACCATCGGCGCGAGGCCGCACTGCCCGAGACTGGGACCGCGGCGAACCTCCGGAGTGCACACGGCGATTGAGGAGCTCGACAACTCGATCACCGGCTTCGGCCTGGTGGACGCCTTCCCGGAGGACGTCAAGGAAGCTCGCCAGCGGTACTACGCGTCGATGCACATGGGCGACAGGGCCACCGACGCAATGCGCCGGCATGGTGGGCCCGCAAGTCCGGCAGGGCACGACATGCGCCTTACGGACGATGCGCGAGACACACTGATAATGGGTGCGGCGGGGTCGGCGTGATGTTCCTCCACCGGGGCTACAGCGACCTCGCGGGCGCCTCCTACGAGCTGCGCGCACGCGGCGAGCCGACGGCCCGCCCATCTGGCTCGGCGGCGCGACCCCCGCAGCGCTGGCCCGCACCGGCCGGATGTACGACGGATGGCTGCCCTGCCCGCCCGAACCCGCCGACTACGCATCCGGCCTCCGCGATATCCACAGAGCAGCGGCCGATGCCGGACGCGCAGCCGAGGACATCACCCCCGCGCTGTTCGTCTCGGTACGGATCGACGACGACATCGAGAGCGGCCGCCGAGCGCTGGACGGCTACGCACGGGCCAGGCGGTTGTCGTCGGCTCCGCCGACCAGGTGCGCAAGCGACTGGGCCAGTACGTCGCCGCCGGCGTCCGGCACATCGTCGTACGCCTCGGAGCCCTGGACCTGCACTCCCAGCGCGACCAGCTCGAACGGGCCGCAGACCTGATCCCGGCCGTCCAGGCAGCAGCGGATCACGCCTCCGTCTCTGCCGGCTCCTGAGCCGGAGTGCCGATGACGGGACAGCTCTTCAGGCGGCGGCCAGCTCGCACCACACGTACTTGCCCCGGTTGCCGAACCTGGACAGCGGCTGCCAGCCCCACAGATCCGAACAGGCCCGCACCAGCGCGAGCCCCCGCCCCTCCTCCAGCTCCCCGAGCCCCGCCAACGGCACGGGGGGCTCGGGCGGTTCGGGGTCCGCGTCCCACGCGCCGATCCGCAAGGTGCCGGGCGGCGACCAGCGCACGCGCAGTGCGGCGGGGCCCTTCGTATGCCGTACGGCGTTGGAGACCAGCTCGGTGGCGACCAACTCGGCGACGTCGAGGAAGCGGGTCAGCCCGTGCGCGGTGAGGACCAGCCGGAGGGTGTGCCGGCTGACGGTGACGGCACGGAGGTCGTTGGGGATGGTGAGCGTGTACTCCCAGGCTTCGGGCATGCGTCAGCAACTCCGGGGGTTGTGGGGGAATTTCACGCACGGTGGCATTGCCGCGCCGTCATGGCAGGACGGAGCGGTGCGCTTCCGTAGCGTGTGCGTTGCGTCACCGACGGTAGGGGTAATCTGTTACCCGTGGCAAGCTGATCGCGTGATCCGCCCCCCAAAGAGGAGAGCAACTCATGGTCCAGCGGCGCGAACCAACGGCACGTCAGGTGCGCCTGGGGACTGAGCTGCGCAGGCTCCGCGAGGTGGCCGGCATGAACGCCGCGCAGGCGGCGGCGCTTCTCGGGGCGAACAGGGTCCAGATCAGCCATATCGAGTTGGGGCTGACGGGCGTGAGTGAGGAGAGGGTGCGCCGACTGGCATCCCATTACGCCTGTACAGACGCGGAGTTCGTCGAAGCACTGGTCGTGATGGCCACCGATCGGACGCGGGGCTGGTGGGAGGAGTACCGGGGGCTTTTGCCCACGTCGTTCATGGACCTCTCGGAGCTCGATCACCATGCCGTGTCCCAGAAGGATGTAGCCATCCTGTACGTACCGGGCTTGCTTCAGACGGAGGACTACGCTCGCGCGGTCTTCTCCTCCCGTCTGCCAGAACTGACCAATGACGAGCTCGAATTGAGAGTCAGTCACCGCATGACACGCCAGACCAAGGTCGGCTTCCCGCACGAGGTTGTGATCCACGAGGCTGCTCTACGTATCAGGGTGGGCGATCGTGCCTCCACGCAGGCTCAACTCATCCGGCTCCTGGAACTGTCCGAGGCGGATCGCATCACGTTGCGGGTCATCCCCTTCGACCTGGATGGCTTTGCCGTGGCGTCGAGCACGATGACGTACGTAGGTGGCCCCGTTCCCAAGCTCGACACAGTCTCGCGTGACGCCCCACATGGCTCGCTTTTCCTCGATTCCGAGGCCCAGCTCAGTACTTATCGAACGCGCTTCCATAGAGTAGAAGGGGTGTCGCTGGGACCTGATCGGTCGCGCGAGTTCATCCACAAGCTGGTGAAGGAGCTGTGAGGGGTCCTATGGGCAACTGGCGGAAGTCGTCCTACTCAGGAGAGGGCGACGGCAACAACTGCGTGGAAATAGCCACCACCTCCACTCACACAGCCGTCCGCGACTCCAAGACCCCCGCCCGCGCGACCCTCACCTTCCCGACCGGGGCCTTCACCCGCTTCCTCGAAGCCCTCAGAACCCCCCGTTCAACACCCCCTCGATAAGGTCGGCCGCCCGCCGCGTACCCCCCTCGGCCCGAGCCCGCGCGTCCACGGTCCGCGGAAGGCGGCGGGCGCGCGCAGGCAGCGTGGACAGTTCGGGCGGGGAGTCGAGGGCTGCCCCGGCCGCCGGCCCGTCAGCCGTAGATCTGGAGGAACTGCATGTCCGCGACCCTGACCGCGCCCAGACCTCCGGTCACCTCGTTTTCGGCGCGGCGGCCTCCAGTCCGGCGATGCTGCCCGACATGATCGTCCGTACGTGCTCGGTGATGTGCTCCGCGGGCCAGTCCCACCAGGCCACCGCCAGCAGCCGGGCGACGTCCTGCTCGTCGTAGCGGGTGCGGACGAGGCGGGCCGGGTTGCCGCCGACGATGCCGTAGTCGGGCACGTCCCCCGTGACCACGGCGCCGGTGGCGATGATCGCACCGTGGCCGATCCGTACCCCGGGCATGACCGTCGTACCGTGGCCGAACCAGACATCGTTGCCGACGACGGTGTCCCCCCGGCCCGGCAGCCCGGTGATCAGGTCGAAGTGTTCGGCCCACGAGCCGCCCATGGTGGGGAAGGGGAACGTCGAGGGGCCGTCCATGCGGTGGTAGGCGCCGTTCATGAGGAACCGCACGCCCGTGCCGAGCGCGCAGAACTTGCCGATGACGAGCTTCTCCGGCCCGTAGTGGTAGAGCACGTTGCGCGTCTCGAAGGCGGTCGGGTGGTCGGGGTCGTCGTAGTAGGAGTACTCCCCGACCTCGATCAGCGGGGACTTCACCAACGGTTTGAGCAGGACCACCCGGGGGTGCTCGGGCATCGGGTGGAGGACCGTCGGGTCGGCGGGTACGGGCATGGGACGTCCTTGTCGGTAGTGGGTCCGAGGCCAAGGCCATGATCGCTGTCAGACCGCAGCGGTACCGTCGGTTCATGGCTCAGCAGACGGAGACCCCCGCCGGCGAACGACGGCTCGCCACCGTCGAAGGCGTGCTCGAACGGATCACCTACGCCAACGAGGAGAACGGCTACACGGTCGCCCGTGTCGACACCGGCAGAGGCGCCGGTGATCTCCTCACCGTCGTCGGTGCGCTGCTCGGCGCGCAGGTGGGGGAGTCGCTGCGGATGGAGGGGCGCTGGGGGTCGCACCCCCAGTACGGCAAGCAGTTCACCGTCGAGAACTACACGACCGTGCTGCCGGCCACCGTCCAGGGCATACGGCGTTACCTCGGCTCGGGTCTCGTCAAGGGCATCGGGCCGGTCTTCGCCGACCGGATCACCCAGCACTTCGGCATGGACACCCTCCGGATCATCGAGGAGGAGCCGAAGCGGCTGATCGAGGTCCCCGGCCTCGGGCCGAAGCGGACGAAGAAGATCGCCGACGCCTGGGAGGAGCAGAAGGCGATCAAGGAGGTCATGCTCTTCCTCCAGACGGTCGAGGTGTCGACGTCGATCGCCGTGCGGATCTACAAGAAGTACGGCGACGCGTCGATCTCCGTCGTGAAGAACCAGCCCTACCGGCTCGCCGCCGACGTCTGGGGCATCGGGTTCCTCACCGCCGACAAGATCGCCCAGTCCGTCGGGATTCCCCATGACAGTCCGGAGCGGGTGAAGGCGGGGTTGCAGTACGCCCTGTCGCAGTCCGCCGACCAGGGGCACTGCTACCTCCCCGAGGAGCGGCTCATCGCGGACGCCGTGAAACTCCTCCAGGTCGACACCGGGCTCGTCATCGACTGTCTCGCCGAGCTGGCCGCGCCGCCCGAGGACGGGGAGGACCCGGGTGTCGTACGGGAGAAGATCCCCGGGTCCACCCCCGACGCCGAACCCGTCACCGCCGTCTACCTCGTGCCCTTCCACCGGGCCGAAGTGGCGCTCGCCGCACAGCTGTTGCGGCTGCTGCGCACCGGCGACGACCGGATGCCGTCGTTCCGGAACGTCGCCTGGGACAAGGCGCTCACCTGGCTGAAGGACCGCACCGGCGTCGACCTCGCCCCCGAGCAGGAGGCCGCCGTCAGGCTGGCGCTGACGGAGAAGGTGGCCGTGCTGACCGGCGGGCCCGGCTGCGGCAAGTCGTTCACCGTCAGGTCGATCGTGGAGCTGGCGCGGGCCAGGCGGGCCAAGGTGGTGCTCGCCGCCCCCACCGGCCGTGCCGCCAAGCGGCTCGCCGAGCTGACCGGTGCCGAGGCCTCCACCGTGCACCGCCTGCTGGAGCTGAAGCCCGGCGGTGACGCCGCCTACGACCGGGACCGGCCGCTGGATGCCGACCTGGTCGTGGTCGACGAGGCGTCGATGCTCGATCTCCTGCTCGCCAACAAGCTGGTGAAGGCCGTACCGCCCGGTGCGCACGTGCTGTTCGTCGGGGACGTCGACCAGCTGCCCAGTGTCGGGGCGGGCGAAGTGCTGCGCGATCTGCTCGCCGAGGACAGTCCCCTGCCCGCCGTCCGTCTCACCCGCGTCTTCCGGCAGGCCCAGCAGTCCGGGGTGGTGACCAACGCGCACCGGATCAACGCGGGGCAGCAGCCGGTCACCGACGGCATGAACGACTTCTTCCTGTTCGTGGAGGACGAGACGGAGGAGGCGGGCAGGCTCACCGTCGACGTCGCCGCCCGCCGGATTCCGGCCAAGTTCGGGCTCGATCCACGGCGGGACGTGCAGGTGCTCGCGCCCATGCACCGGGGGCCGGCGGGCGCGGGCGTGCTCAACGGTCTGTTGCAGCAGGCCATCACGCCCGGCCGGCCCGACCTCGCCGAGAAGCGGTTCGGCGGGCGGGTCTTCCGGGTCGGCGACAAGGTCACCCAGATTCGCAACAATTACGAGAAGGGCAAGAACGGTGTCTTCAACGGCACCGTGGGCGTGGTCACCTCGCTCGACCCGGTCGACCAGCGCCTCACGGTGCTGACCGACGAGGACGAGGAGGTTCCGTACGAGTTCGACGAACTGGACGAACTGGCCCACGCCTACGCGGTGACCATCCACCGTTCACAGGGAAGTGAATATCCCGCCGTGGTGATCCCGGTCACCACCAGTGCCTGGATGATGCTCCAACGGAACCTCATCTACACGGCGGTCACCCGGGCCAAGCAGCTGGTCGTCCTCGTCGGTTCACGCAAGGCGATCGGTCAGGCGGTGCGCACGGTGTCGGCAGGCCGGCGCTGTACGGCACTGGACTTCCGGCTCCGCGGCGGCTCGTAGGGGCTCACGGGTGACGGGCCGGGGGCCATCACAAAAAATGATCGATCAAATGAGTCGTGAAGGTCACAGACCACTTCCAGATGGCGAGACAAGGGGGCAGGATGAGCAGGTTGGCGGCACTGAGTGCCGTCGATAGGCCTGATGGTCGACCCCGAGTGCACTCTCCTGAGCCAAATGGGGGATGGTAGAGACAGTCAGGGCACCTCGAAGATGAGGCACTACGTCGGTGAGGGAAGACGTGAGCGACAACTCTGTAGTACTGCGGTACGGCGACGGCGAGTACACCTACCCGGTGGTTGACAGCACCGTCGGCGACAAGGGCTTCGACATCGGGAAGCTCCGCGCCCAGACCGGTCTGGTGACCCTGGACAGCGGATACGGCAACACGGCCGCCTATAAATCCGCAGTGACCTACCTCGATGGCGAGGCGGGCATCCTTCGGTACCGCGGCTACCCGATCGAGCAGCTGGCGGAGCGGTCCACCTTCCTGGAGGTGGCGTATCTGCTGATCAACGGTGAGCTGCCGACCGTGGACGAGCTCACCACGTTCAAGAACGAGATCACGCGGCACACCCTGCTGCACGAGGACGTCAAGAACTTCTACCGTGGCTTCCCCCGTGACGCCCACCCGATGGCCATGCTGTCGTCGGTCGTCTCGGCGCTGTCCACCTTCTATCAGGACAGCCACAACCCGTTCGACGAGAAGCAGCGCGACCTCTCCACCATCCGGCTGCTCGCCAAGCTTCCGACGATCGCCGCGTACGCGTACAAGAAGTCGGTCGGCCACCCGTTCGTCTACCCGCGCAACGACCTCTCCTACGTGGAGAACTTCCTGCGCATGACGTTCTCGGTGCCGGCGCAGGACTACGAGCTGGACCCGGTCGTCGTCTCGGCGCTCGACAAGCTGCTGATCCTGCACGCCGACCACGAGCAGAACTGTTCGACGTCGACGGTCCGTCTGGTCGGCTCGTCGCAGGCGAACATGTTCGCGTCGATCTCCGCCGGTATCTCCGCCCTCTGGGGCCCCCTGCACGGCGGCGCCAACCAGTCCGTGCTGGAGATGCTGGAGGGCATCCAGGCCAACGGCGGCGACGTCGACTCCTTCATCGCCAAGGTGAAGAACAAGGAGGACGGCGTCCGTCTGATGGGCTTCGGCCACCGGGTCTACAAGTCCTTCGACCCGCGCGCCAAGATCATCAAGTCCGCCGCGCACGACGTCCTCTCCGCGCTCGGCAAGTCCGACGAGCTGCTGGACATCGCGCTGAAGCTGGAGGAGCACGCGCTCTCCGACGACTACTTCGTCTCGCGCAACCTCTACCCGAACGTCGACTTCTACACCGGCCTGATCTACCGTGCGATGGGCTTCCCGACCGAGATGTTCACGGTCCTGTTCGCCCTCGGCCGGCTGCCGGGCTGGATCGCCCAGTGGCAGGAAATGATCAAGGAGCCGGGTTCCCGCATCGGCCGTCCGCGCCAGATCTACACGGGGGTCGTCGAGCGCGACTTCGTGCCGGTCGAGGAGCGCTGACACCAGCCCGTCAGGGGGCGCCGTCTTCTTCGGTGCCCCCGCCGCACGGTCACAGAGCCGGACGGTCACAGCCGTACGGGCACAGCGGGAAACCGTAGGCATATACGCATAGCAGAAGGCGCCCTGGAGCGCCGGTCCCCCCACGGGCCGGCGACCAGGGCGCCTTCCCGTGTCCCGGTGCGGATTCCCCCCACGGGATCCGGCCGGGCGTTCGGTATGGCAGCGCCTGAATTCGCTGCTTTGAGCACAACGAGCAAAACTCGCCGTACTACATGCCGTACACCAGTGATGCCGTGCGATCTGCCGGGACCCGTACCGCACGGGAGGGCCGCTCAAAGCTTCCCGTCGTACGTGTCCCGGCAACGCATCTCTGAGGAAGTCCCCCAAGACATCCCCAGATGCCAGGTCAGCGCCCCCCAAGACGCTGGTCTGACATCGCCAACTTAGACCTTCGAACCCCTTCGATGGTTACGTTCGCATCACTGTGATCTGCGTCTCTTGCATATGTCCGTTAGATGCGCAAGAGCCCCGATACGGCGATCGGAGCTCAAGCGTAAGGATGATGCACGAGCCTTGTGAAGAGCTTATGTGAGGTGCGCGTTGGACTCCAGGGGGACTTCGGCATCCGCTGTCGCGTACCAGCGGTAACTTTCAGCGGAAGGTGCGCAGCCGCAGGCTGTTGGTCACCACGAACACGGACGAGAAGGCCATCGCGGCCCCCGCGATCATCGGATTGAGCAGCCCGGCGGCGGCCAGGGGGAGCGCGGCCACGTTGTAGCCGAAGGCCCACACGAGGTTGCCCTTGATGGTGGCGAGGGTCCGCCGGGAGAGCCGGATCGCGTCCGCCGCCGCCCGCAGATCGCCGCGCACCAGGGTCAGATCGCCGGCCTCGATCGCCGCGTCCGTCCCCGTGCCCATCGCCAGCCCCAGGTCGGCGGTGGCCAGCGCGGCCGCGTCGTTGACGCCGTCGCCGACCATGGCGACCGTGCGCCCCTCGCGCTGCAGCCGTCGTACGGCGTCGACCTTCTCCTCGGGCAGCACCTCGGCGATCACGTCCCGCGCGTCGATCCCGACCGCCCGGGCGACCGCCTCGGCCACCGCCCGGTTGTCCCCGGTCAGCAGCACCGGCGTCAGCCCGAGGGCGCGCAGTTCGCGTACCGCCTCGGCGCTGGTCTCCCGGACCGTGTCCGCGACGGCGAGGACCCCGCGGGCCCGGCCGTCCCAGCCGACCAGGACGGCCGTACGGCCCTCCTCCTCGGCCCGGGAGCGGGCGGCGGTCAACTCCTCCGGTACGGCGTCGAAGAGGCGCCCCACGGCCACCTCGTGGCCGTCCACGCGCCCGCGCACGCCCCGTCCGGGGACGTTCTCGAAGCGCTCGGCCGCGGGCAGGGCCCCGACCCGCTCTTCCGCCCCCGCGGCGATCGCCCGCGCCACCGGATGCTCCGAGGCGTGTTCCAGCGCACCCGCGAGCCGCAGCACCTCGTCCTTGTCGGCGCCGTCGGCGACGTACACCTCCTGGAGGCTCATCCGCCCGGTGGTGACCGTCCCGGTCTTGTCGAGGACGACGGTGTCGACCCGGCGCGTGGACTCCAGCACCTCCGGGCCCTTGATGAGGATGCCGAGCTGCGCGCCCCGCCCGGTGCCGACCATCAGCGCGGTCGGCGTGGCCAGGCCCAGGGCGCACGGGCAGGCGATGATCAGCACCGCGACGGCGGCGGTGAACGCGGCGGCCGTGTCACCGGTGACGCCGAGCCAGACCCCGAAGGTCGCGAGCGCGATCAGGATGACGGCGGGGACGAAGACGGCGGAGATCCGGTCGGCGAGCCGCTGCACCTCGGCCTTGCCGTTCTGCGCGTCCTCCACCAGCCGCGCCATCCGCGCGAGCTGGGTGTCGGCCCCGACCCGGCCGGCCTCGACGACCAGCCGCCCGCCCGCGTTCACGGTGGCCCCGGTGACGGCGTCGCCCACGGTCACGTCCACCGGCACGGACTCGCCGGTCAGCATCGACGCGTCCACCGCCGAGGCGCCCTCGACCACGGTCCCGTCGGTCGCGATCTTCTCCCCGGGCCGTACGACGAACCGGTCGCCGACCGCCAGCGACGCCACCGGGACCCGCACCTCGCGCCCGTCCCGCAGCACCGCCACGTCCTTGGCGCCCAGCTCCATCAGCGCCCGCAGGGCCGCCCCCGCCCGCCGCTTGGAGCGGGCCTCCAGATAGCGGCCGAGCAGGATCAGCGCGACGACCCCGGAGGCGACCTCGAGGTAGATCGAGGACGCGCCCCCCATGCCGCCGTCCGCCCGGGAGACGGTGAACCGGAACTCGTCGTGCATGCCGGGCATGCCCGCGTCACCGAAGAACAGCGCCCACAGCGACCAGCCGAACGCGGCCAGCGTGCCGACGGAGACCAGGGTGTCCATGGTGGCCGCGCCGTGCCGGGCGTTCGTCCAGGCCGCCCGGTGGAACGGCAGGCCGCCCCAGACGACGACCGGCGCCGCGAGCGTCAGGGACAGCCACTGCCAGTTGTCGAACTGCCACGCCGGAACCATGGCGAGCAGCACCACGGGCGCGGCCAGCAGGGCGGAGACGAGCAGACGGTGACGGAGGGCGGCGAGTTCGGGATCCCGCCCGGGCTCGGCCTCCCGCTCGGGTCGCGGCTCCGGCGGCGCGGGCTCCTCGGCGGTGTAACCGGTCTTCACGACCGTGGCGATCAGGTCGGCGACCTGAACCCCCCCGGGGTATGTGACCTTCGCTTTCTCGGTCGCGTAGTTCACGGTGGCGGTGACGCCGTCCATCCGGTTGAGCTTCTTCTCGACCCGGGCGGCGCAGGAGGCGCAGGTCATCCCGCCGATGAGGAGTTCGACCTCGGCCGTCGGGCCGACGGCCGGCCCGGCTATCTGTGTCTCTGCGGTGGTGATGCTGGTCATGTCCGGACTCCAGACAACGGACCGGACCGCGCGGATCCAGTATCAGCTGGTCGACGCGGCCCGGCGGAGAGATACGTTTCCGTCGTACGTACTGCTGGTGCTGCTCGTACTGCGCGTACCGGCCGCCGCGGCTCCGACGTCAGACGCGGCCGGCGAGCTCGAAGCCCGCCTCGTCGACGGCGGCGCGGACCGCCTCCTCGTCGAGCGGGGCCGTGGAGACGACCGTGACCTCACCGCTGACCGCGACGGCCGTCACCGAGCTGACGCCGGGCAGCCCGGAGATCTCGGCGGAGACGGAACCCTCGCAGTGTCCGCAGCTCATGCCGGTCACCTTGTAGACGGCGGTCACGGAACCCGGGGTGTCGGTCTGGGCGGTCATGTCGTTCTCCTCGAGGAGGCATGTGGGGCCGGTGGGGCCCGCGAGGGAACCCCACTGTTGTCACACTATACCCCTAGGGGGTATTTCTCCAAGAGGGGTCCCGGCGCGCCAGCGAGCGCACCCAGGCGATGCCGAGCAGCGAGACGAGCACCAGCAGGCCGACCGAGAAGAGGGTGAAGAGGTGCTGCTGTGCCGTGGTGGGGTGCGGGATGTACCCCTCGGCGAACAACTGCCGGTCCAGTCCGGTACCCGCCAGCTGCGCCACCAGCCAGATCGCGATGCCGTGCGTGGAGTCCCACAGGGCGTGCAGCAGGGCGACGCCGAGGTAGGTGCCCACGACCGGGGTGGTGAGGCGGAATCGGCCGTTCGGACGGCGGCAGGAGAGCAACACACCGCCCGCGATCGCCGTCCACAGGCCGTGTCCGAAGGGGGCCAACACCCCGCGCAGTATCTCCGTCTCGATCAGCGCCCGCAGGTCGATGCCCTCGGTGGAGACCGCCGCGTTGAAGGCGTAGCCGGCGCTCTCCAGGGCCGCGAAGCCGAACCCGACGGCGGCGCCGAGCACCAGCCCGGCCCGCATGCCCCGGATCCCGGACAGCCGGCGCAGCACGAACATCAGCGCGCCGAGCTTCACCGCCTCCTCGATCAGGCCGACGGCGACGAACATCCCCCAGGAGGGGCGGACGAGGTAGGACTCCATCACCGAGGCGCCCAGCACCCCGAGCGTGCCGCCGGTCAGGAAGCAGCCGAGGATCGCGCTGACACCGAGGTCGCGGCCGTGCCGCTCGTACGCCCACAGCACGAAGGCGACCGGGACGAGAAAGCTGCCGAGCAGGATGAGCGTCGGCAGCAGCGTGGTGTTCTTCGTCGCGTACGTCACCACCACCGTCAGCGCCCACAACGCGAGCCCGCCGCCGAGGCAGCGCTTCCACAGACCGGTGCGGATACGGGGGTACGGCGGTGGCGGCTGCTGCGGACCGGGGATACGGGCCTGCGGCCGACGGGGCGGCGGAGAGTGGGTCACGGCGGGATCCCCCTGAGTGCTCCTGCGGGTGCGGGCGCGGTGCGGGTGGCGGGTCGGTACTGGGGTGGTTACCCGCACTTTAGGCATATGCGCCGAATGTCGCAGTCCGAAGCGGACGTGAGGGACACCCCCGGCCCCGGCGACACCACGCACGGCGAGGCCCCGGCGAAGGCCGCCGCCGAGTGCCCCGACGCGCACGGGGCCGTGTCGGTATGCGGCTCCGCCGCGCACCCGGCAGCCGCCCCCCGGGCCGTCGTCCCGTCGCCGCCGACCGCGGCGGGCCGGAACCGGTGCTGCGTCGCGCCCCCCCGTGCCCATTAGCCTTCGCGCAGCCCCCGAAAGGAGCACCCGCGCATGCGAGCAGTCGTCTACGACCACTACGGCAGCCCCGCCGAGGTACGGGACGTGCCGGACCCCCGGCCGGCCCCGCACGGAGTGGTGGTCAGGGTCGAGGCCACCGGCCTGTGCCGGAGCGACTGGCACGGCTGGGCGGGCCACGTCCCGGACATCACGCTTCCGCACGTGCCCGGCCACGAACTCGCCGGTGTGGTCGAGGAGGTCGGCGCGGCGGTGACCGGCCGGCGCCCCGGCGACCGGGTCACCGTCCCCTTCGTCTGCGCCTGCGGCGGCTGCCCGTCCTGCGCCGCCGGCGACCAGCAGGTCTGCGAACGCCAGACCCAGCCCGGCTTCACGCACTGGGGCTCCTTCGCCCAGTACGTGGCCCTCGACCACGCCGACGTGAACCTGGTGGCGATCCCGCAGGACATGGCGTACACGACGGCCGCCTCCCTCGGCTGCCGCTTCGGGACGGCGTTCCGCGCGGTGGTGCAGCGCGGCAGGGTCGCGGCCGGGGAATGGGTGTCGGTGTACGGCTGCGGAGGCGTGGGCCTGTCGGCGGTGATGATCGCGGCGGCGGCCGGCGCGCGGGTGGTCGCGGTCGACGTGTCGCCCCAGGCCCTGGACCTGGCAAGGAGGTTCGGCGCGGCGCACTGCGTGGACGCCGCGGCCGTCGACGACCCCGCGGCGGCGGTCCGTGAGCTGACCGCCGGCGGCAGCCACCTCTCCCTGGACGCCCTCGGCTCACCACCCACCGCCACCGCCTCCGTCAACTCCCTGCGCCGCCGCGGCCGTCACGTGCAGGTGGGCCTGCTGCCGTCCCCGGACGGCACCACCCCCGTACCCCTGGCCCGCGCGCTCGCCCTGGAACTGGACCTCCTCGGCAGCCACGGCATGGCGGCGCACGCCTACCCCGCCATGGTCGAACTGGTCCGCGCGGGCACCCTCCGCCCCGACCTCCTGGTGACCTCGACGATCACCCTGGACGCGGCCCCGCAGGCCCTGGCGGCGATGGGCGGGGCGCCGGCGGCGGCGGGGGTGACGGTCATCGAGCCGTGGGCCTGAGCGTCGAGCCGGGCACGGTTCAGGCCTCTCTGCGGTTTCTGTTGCCCGGCCGGGAGGCGACCCAGGCGCGGACCGTGTCGGCGTACCAGTAGGGCTTGCCGCCCTCGACGTGGTCGGGTGGCGGGAGCAGCCCGTGTTTGCGGTAGGAGCGGACGGTGTCGGGCTGCACCCGGATGTGTGCCGCGATCTCCTTGTAGGACCAGAGCCGTCGGTCGGTCATGAGGTGCACCTCCCTGCGCGCACCGCGGAGGCGACCGGAATCGGTCGTCGGGGGAGCCGGGCGCTGCGCTGGCGATCACAAAGCCTGTGCCCCGTGAACGACGGAGAGTGACTGTGAGCAAGCGGCTGTGGGCCGGGTGTGACCGAGAACCCGCGTAGGCGCGACATGTGTGACACAAGAGGGGTGTTTGTGACACAGCTGGAGCACAGGTGCGTGCGAGCGCGTCAGCGAGGCGAGTTGACATTGCGTGGGGCGCTGGGAGCGGGCCGGGGCCGCCGCGCCGGGTCCGGCCCACCGGTGTGGTCTCGTCCGAATGTCTGGACAAACCATTGACACGACCTCCTGTCCGGGACTACAAACCGGGGGAGAGCCGTGACGAAGGGAAGCCGATGGCGTACGACCTGATCACCATGGGGCGGATCGGGGTGGATCTCTATCCACTCCAGACCGGTGTCCCGCTCGCCCAGGTGTCGTCCTTCGGCAAGTTCCTCGGCGGGTCGGCGACGAACGTGGCCGTGGCGGCCGCCCGCCTCGGCCGGAACACCGCCGTCATCACCCGCACCGGGGAGGACGCCTTCGGCGCCTACCTGCACGAGGCGCTGCGCGACTTCGGGGTGGACGACCGCTGGGTCACCGCCGTGCCCGGACTGAACACCCCGGTCACCTTCTGCGAGGTCTTCCCGCCGGACGACTTCCCGCTGTACTTCTACCGGCAGCCCAAGGCCCCGGACCTGGAGATCGACGCCCACGACCTGGACCTCGACGCCGTCCGGGAGGCCCGCATCTTCTGGGTGACCGGCACCGGCCTGAGCGAGGAGCCCAGCCGTACGGCGACCCTCGCGGCCCTCGCCCACCGCGCCAAGGCCGGGACCACCGTCTTCGACCTCGACTGGCGGCCGATGTTCTGGAGCGACCCGGACGCCGCCCGCCCCTTCTACGCCGAGGCCCTCAAGCACACCACCGTCGCCGTCGGCAACCTCGACGAGGTCGAGGTGGCGACCGGCGTGCGGGAGCCGCAGGCCGCCGCGCAGGCCCTGCTCGACGCCGGGGTCGAGATCGCCGTCGTCAAGCAGGGGCCCAAGGGCGTCCTCGCCGTCAACCGGGACGGCGCCTTTGCCGAGGTGCCGCCGCTGCCGGTGAACGTCCTCAACGGGCTCGGCGCCGGTGACGCCTTCGGCGGTTCCCTCTGCCACGGCCTCCTCGAAGGCTGGGACCTGGAGAAGATCATGCGGCACGCCAACGCGGCCGGCGCCATCGTGGCCTCCCGTCTGGAGTGCTCCTCCGCCATGCCGACCGGCGAAGAGATCACGGCCGCGCTCGCCGCCGGAGCGGTGCTGTGAGGGCCGGCCGCGTCGCGGGCGCGCACCACGACGGAGCGACCCCCGCCCGGCAGCCGGGCGTGGACATCGCGGCCCTCGTCCACACCCGCACCCATCACCCCGAGGCCATCGCCGAGGCGGCCGCCCGGAGAACCCGCCGTCCGCTCCTCAACGAGGACGGCAGGCTGATGATCGTCGCCGCCGACCACCCGGCCCGCGGTGCCCTCGGCGTGGGCGGCGACAAGCTCGCCATGGCCAACCGGGCGGAACTGCTGGAGCGGCTCTGCCTGGCGCTGTCCCGGCCCGGCGTCGACGGCGTCCTCGCCACCGCCGACATCCTCGACGACCTGCTGCTGCTCGGCGTCCTCGACGGCAAGGTCGTCATGGGCTCGATGAACCGCGGCGGACTGCAGGGCGCCCGCTTCGAACTCGACGACCGGTTCACCGGGCACCGCGCCGAGGACATACAGCGCCTCGGGTTCGACGCCGGCAAGCTGCTGCTGCGGATCGACTACGACGACCCGGGCTCGCTGACCACCCTGGAGTCCACCGCCCGCGCCATCGACGACATGGCCGCGCGCCGGCTCCCGGTCTTCGTCGAGCCGTTCATCAGCGGCCGCACCCCCGAGGGCAAGGTCAGGAACGACCTGTCCGCCGAGGCGGTCACCCGGTCCATCGCCATCGCCTCGGGCCTCGGCGGGAGTTCGGCCTACACCTGGCTGAAGCTCCCGGTCACCGAGAACCCCGACGACATGGCCCAGGTCATGGAGACGTCCACGCTGCCGGCGGTGCTGCTGGGCGGCGAGGTCGGAGACGACCAGGACGGCGCTTACGAGAAGTGGCGCAGCGCCCTCCAACTCCCCACCGTGCGCGGCCTGGTGGTCGGCCGCTCGCTGCTGTACCCGGCGGACGGCGACGTGGCCGCCGCCGTGGACACCGCCGTAGGACTGCTGTGAGGCCCTGATGACGACCAACGAGCTGCACCTGGGCAAGGGTTCGACCGCGAACGCACAGTACGTGCTCGACATCGACCCGAAGCGGGCCGGCTGGGCGCACAGCAGCCTGCGCATCGTCGAACTGCCGCCTGGCGGTAGCCACTTGTTCACCACGGGGGACAGTGAGTGGATCGTGCTTCCGCTGGCAGGCGGTTGTACGGTGCGAACGGAGGGAACAGAGTTCCAGATCCTGGGCCGGGAGAGCGTGTTCGCCGGAGTCTCCGACTTCGTCTACGTGCCCCGGGACGCCCAGGTCCAGATCGCCTCCGGCGCGGGAGGCCGCTTCGCCCTGGCAGGAGCGAAGTGCGAGCGACGACTCCCCGCCCGCTACGGCCCCGCGCCGGAGGTCCCCGTCGAAGACCGCGGCAGCGGCACCAGCGCCCGCCGGGTGCGCAACTTCGCCTCCGCCGACGCCTTCGAGTGCGACAAGCTCATCGCCGTCGAGGTCATCACCCCCGGCGGCAACTGGTCCTCGTACCCGTCGCACAAGCACGACGAGCACCGGCCCGGCGAGGAGTCGGAGCTGGAGGAGATCTACTACTTCGAGATCGACGGACCGAACGGTTTCGGCTATCAGCGCGTATTCCCCTCCCGTGAGGGCGGTACGGACGTCCTCGCCGAGGTCCGCTCCGGCGACGTCGTGCTGGTCCCCGACGGATGGCACGGCCCGTCGATCGCGCAGCCCGGGCACGACATGTACTACCTCAACGTCATGGCGGGGCCGGGTGAGACGCGGGAGTGGCGGATCTGCTTCCACCCGGACCATACCGAGGGGTATCGATGACGATACGACTCACCGTCGCGCAAGCGCTTGTCCGCTTCCTCGCCGCCCAGTACACCGAACGGGACGGCGAGCGCCGCCGCCTGATCGGCGCCACCTGGGGCATCTTCGGCCACGGCAACGTGGCCGGCCTCGGCCAGGCACTCCTGGAACACGCGGACGACATGCCGTACCACCAGGGCCGCAACGAACAGGCCATGGTGCACGCGGCCGTCGGCTACGCGCGTCAGTCGAACCGTCTCGCCACACACGCCGTCACCACCTCCATCGGCCCCGGCGCCACCAACCTGGTCACCGGCGCCGCCCTCGCCACGATCAACCACCTGCCGGTCCTGCTCCTGCCCGGCGACGTCTTCGCGACCCGCCCCGCCGACCCGGTCCTCCAGCAGCTCGAAGTCCCGCACGCCGCCGACCTGTCGGTCAACGACACCCTGCGCCCGGTGTCGAGGTTCTTCGACCGGATCAACCGCCCCGAGCAGCTGATCCCGTCGGCCCTGCACGCCATGCGCGTGCTCACCGACCCCGTCGACACCGGCGCCGTGACGCTCGCGCTCCCGCAGGACGTCCAGGCCGAGGCGTACGACTGGCCGGAGGAGTTCTTCGCCGAGCGGGTGTGGACCGTACGACGGCCGGGCGCCGACCCGGTCGAACTCGCCGCCGCCGTCAGGGCGATCAGGAGTGCCGAGCGCCCCCTGGTCATCGCGGGCGGCGGGGTCCACCACAGCCGCGCCGAAGCCGTCCTCGCCGAGTTCGCCGAGGCCACCCGCATCCCGGTGGCGTCCACGCAGGCCGGCAAGGGCTCGCTGCGCTGGGACCACCCGCAGGACGTCGGCGGCATCGGCCACACCGGCACCGCCACCGCCGACGAACTCGCCCGCACCGCCGACCTGGTGATCGGCGTCGGCACCCGCTACACCGACTTCACCACGGCCTCCGGCACCCTCTTCGAGAACCCGGACGTCCGCTTCCTCAACCTCAACATCGCGCCCCACGACGGCCACAAGCTCGCCGGCCTGCCCCTGATCGCCGACGCCCGCGGCGGCCTCGCCGGCCTGACCCAGGCGCTGGCGCTGCACGACCACCGCGTGGCCGACTCCTACGTCACCGAGTACACCGAGGACAAGGAGCGCTGGGAACAGCGCGTCGACGCCTGCTACGAGGCCGAGGAACCGGACATCCGGCCGACCCAGCCGCAGGTCCTCGGCGCCCTGGACGCGCTCGTCGACGAGACGGACGTGGTGATCAACGCGGCCGGCTCGCTCCCCGGCGACCTGCACCGGATGTGGCGGACCCGGTCGCGGGACCAGTACCACCTGGAGTACGGCTACTCGTGCATGGGCTACGAGATCCCGGCCGCCATCGGGGTGAAACTCGCGGCGCCGGAGCGGAACGTGTGGGCGCTGGTCGGCGACGGCACGTATCTGATGATGCCGACCGAGATCGTCACCGCCGTGCAGGAGGGGATAGCCATCAAGGTGCTGCTGGTGCAGAACCACGGCTACGCCTCCATCGGCGGACTCTCCGAGTCGGTGGGCGGCGAGCGGTTCGGCACCGCCTACCGCTTCCCCTCGGCGGACGGCACCTTCACCGGCGCCCCGCTCCCCGTCGACCTGGCCGCCAACGCGGCCAGCCTCGGCATGCGCGTCCTGCGCGCCAAGACCGTCCGTGACCTGCGCTCGGCGCTCGCCGAGGCGCGGGCCGCCGACACTCCCACATGTGTCTACGTGGAGACCGAAACGGCCGACACTGTGTCGGGCCCGCCTCCCGCGCAGGCCTGGTGGGATGTACCTGTGGCCGCGACCGCGACCCGATCGTCCGCGGTCAAGGCACGTGAGCTGTACGAACGGCACGTCTCGACCCGACGCCGTCATCTGTGAAGGAGCAACCGGTCATGACGAAGATCGTCAACCACTGGATCGGCGGCAAGTCCGTCGACGGCACGTCGGGCAATTTCGGGCCGGTCACCGACCCGGCCACCGGCGCGGTCACCACGAAGGTCGCGTTCGCGTCCGTCGACGAGGTCGACGCCGCGGTCGCCGCCGCCAAGGACGCCTACGCGACCTGGGGCCAGTCCTCGCTGGCCAAGCGCACGGAGATCCTGTTCCGCTTCCGCGCCCTGCTGGACGCCAACCGGGACGCGATCGCCGAGCTGATCACCGCCGAGCACGGCAAGGTGCACTCGGACGCGCTCGGCGAGGTCGCGCGCGGCCTGGAGATCGTGGACCTGGCCTGCGGCATCAACGTGCAGCTGAAGGGCGAGCTGTCGACGCAGGTCGCGTCCCGCGTGGACGTCTCCTCGATCCGCCAGCCGCTGGGCGTCGTCGCGGGCATCACGCCGTTCAACTTCCCGGCGATGGTCCCGATGTGGATGTTCCCGATCGCCATCGCGACCGGCAACACCTTCGTCCTCAAGCCGTCCGAGAAGGACCCGTCGGCGTCGGTCAAGATCGCCGAGCTGCTGGCGGAGGCCGGGCTGCCCGACGGCGTCTTCAACGTCGTGCACGGCGACAAGGTGGCCGTGGACCGCCTCCTGGAGCACCCGGACGTCAAGGCCGTCTCGTTCGTCGGCTCGACCCCGATCGCCCGCCACATCCACACCACCGCCTCCGCCAACCACAAGCGGGTGCAGGCCCTGGGCGGCGCCAAGAACCACATGCTGGTCCTCCCGGACGCCGACCTGGACGCGGCGGCCGACGCGGCCGTCTCCGCGGCCTACGGCTCGGCGGGCGAGCGCTGCATGGCCATCTCGGCCGTGGTCGCCGTCGGCGCGATCGGCGACGAGCTGGTGGAGAAGATCCGCGAGCGCGCCGAGAAGATCAAGATCGGCCCCGGCAACGACCCGACGTCGGAGATGGGCCCGCTGATCACGGCCGTGCACCGCGACAAGGTGGCGTCCTACGTCACCGGCGCGGCCGCCGAGGGCTGCGAGGTCGTCCTGGACGGCACCGGCTACACGGTGGACGGCTTCGAGGACGGCCACTGGATCGGCATCTCGCTGCTCGACAAGGTGCCCACGTCCGCGAAGGCCTACCAGGACGAGATCTTCGGCCCGGTGCTGTGCGTGCTGCGCGTGGACACCTACGAGGACGGTGTGGCCCTCATCAACGCCTCGCCGTTCGGCAACGGCACCGCGATCTTCACCCGGGACGGCGGCGCCGCCCGCCGCTTCCAGCTGGAGATCGAGGCCGGCATGGTCGGCGTGAACGTCCCGATCCCGGTCCCCGTCGGCTACCACAGCTTCGGCGGCTGGAAGGACTCGCTCTTCGGCGACCACCACATCTACGGCAACGACGGCACGCACTTCTACACCCGCGGCAAGGTCGTCACGACCCGCTGGCCGGACCCGTCCGAGGCCCCCGCCGGAGTCGACCTGGGCTTCCCGCGCAACCACTGAGAGCGACCGACCGACCCGGTCGAGGCCGTCCGGATACCGGACGGCCTCGACTTTTTTTGTCGGCGGTGCTGCGGTTCCCGTGCGGACGGGATGAAACGGATGACTTAAGCAGTCCTGGCGGGTGACCTTCGAAACCAAGGTCATGCGATCGAGAGGCTTGATGATTGCCCTCTTCGCGTGTTCGGCCCTGTGAAAGCGATGTGACCTCGGTCGCTTTACGAGTACGGAATCCGAAGGTAAACAGCCATTGACGCAGCGGTTTTCGTCGGGGTTCCATGCAGCACAGCCCAACCGCCGGAGGCATCCGCACGACGCGATCGGAACCGCCGCATGACCGACACGCTCCGCCCCGTCGAGACCGCCCTCCCCGAGGTGTCCGACGGCCCCAAGACGCTCAAGCGCTCCATCGGCGTGGTCGGCGGCACCCTCCTGACCCTGTCCTGCGTGACCCCCGCCTCGACGCTCTTCGTGGTCGTCCCCGACCTGTTCGGCTCCCTGGGCACCGCCACCGCCCTGACGATCGCCATCGGCTCCCTCCTCTGTATCGCCGTGGCGTTCTGCTACTCGGAGCTGGGCACGCTCATCCCGAGCGCGGGCGGCGAGTACGCGATGGTCTCCTCGATGGCGGGCCGCCTGGCCGGCTGGCTGGTCTTCGTCCTCTCCCTGCTCGTCGTGATGATCGTGCCCCCGGTGATCGCCATGGGCACGGCCGACTACCTGGCCCCGATCGTCCACCTGGACCCCGCCATGACCGGCGCCGGCGTGATGCTCCTCGCGACCCTCGCCGGCCTCCTGGACCTGCGCGCGAACGCCTGGATCACCGGCATCTTCCTGGTCCTGGAGGTCATCGCGGCGGGCGTGGTGGCCGTGCTGGGCTTCTCCCACAGCCACCGCGGAGCCGGCAGCCTCACCTCCATGCAGGTGGCGGACACCGGCGGCCACACCACCACCGTCACCGCGATGCTGGTGGTCTCCGGACTGGCCATCGCCCTCTTCGTCACCCAGGGCTTCTCCACGGCGGTCTACCTCTCCGAGGAACTGGAGAACCCGCGCCGCAACGTCGCCCGTACGGTCCTGGCCACCCTCGCGATCTCCACGGTGATCATCCTGGTCCCGGTGGCGGCGATCACCATGGGCGCGTCCGACCTCAAGGAGCTGACGGGCGGCGACATCAGCTCCATGGTCACCGCCTGGTCCAACTCCGCGGTCGGCACCTTCGTCAGCCTCTGCGTGGCCCTCGCGATCATCAACGCGGGCATCGTCATGGTCATCCAGAACTCCCGCGTCCTGTTCGCCTCGGCCCGCGACAAGGCCTGGCCCGGCCCGGTCAACACGGCCCTGTCCCGGCTCGGCCGCTTCGGCTCCCCCTGGGTGGCCACCCTCGCCGTCGGCGTCCCCGGCGCCCTGCTCTGCTTCGTCAACCTGGACACCCTGTACGGCGTGACGGGCGTGTCGGTGACCGGCATGTACCTCCTGGTCGCCGTCGCCGCGCTGCTGGCCCGCCGGGGCGCCCACAAGCACACCCCGGCCTGGCGCATGCCCCTCTGGCCGGCCATGCCGATCGTGCTCATCGTCGTCCTCGCCTACATCCTCACCCAGCAGGAAACGATCTACCTCCTCTGGACCGGCGGCATCACAGCAGCGGCAACCCTCTACTGGGCCTTCTACCTCCGCCCCCGCAAGGAAACCCACTGGGTGGTCTCGATCCCGGAGGACGTCCAGTCCTGAAGAGGGGGCGACTGCAGCGCCCCGTCAGGGGCGCGGGGAACTGCGCGACAAGCCCCCACCCACCCGCACCCGAAGTCATGCCGGTGTACCGCACCCGAAGTACGCGGCAACGCGGTCGTACTCCTCGGGGATGGCCAGGGGTTCACCCCAGCGTCGGCATCGGATGTCAGTCCAGGCCCGTACCGTTGAGGGCATGGATCTTCGACCCCCCGGCCTACGAGCCCTGCTTCGGCGGGCGCGCCGCCCCAAGGGCGGCCCGGGCCCCCGCGCCGGGGACGGGGGCGGCCGCCCCCCCGCCGGCGCGCCCCCCCCCCCCCCCCCCCCCCCCCACCCC
>NZ_JBHXSK010000082.1:0-36896 GCF_042716195.1 Streptomyces sp. NPDC058683 | reverse complement strand
AGCCGCTGGGGCCGCCGGGACCGGCCGGGCCGCCGCCGGGCGCGCCGGGGCCGGGCTGGGCGCCGTTCTGGCCGCCGTTCTCGGTGAAGTACGGCAGTTCGTCGCGGCGGGGCTCGCCGGGGCCCCTGGCGCCGCCCCGGGGGCCGCCGAGCGGGCCCGCGGCGAGCGCCTCGGTCACGTCGAAGGAGCCGGTGCCGCCGCCGTGCCCGGGAGCGACCGGGCCGCCGGTCGCTCCCGTGGGCAGCCCCGCGCCGTTGGTCGCGCCGGGCCGGGACGTGCCGGGCACGCTCATGGAGCCGACGACACCTCCCGGGCGGCCGCCGTTCGGACGCGGGGCACCGGGGGTGCCCTGTGCGGCCGGGGCGTTCGGCGGCGCGGCGGGCGAACCGCCGGGGGTGCCCGCTCCGTTGGTGGCGCCGCCGCGCTGACCGCCCTTGGCGGGTCCGGACTTGCGCGGCGCGAACCAGTCGCTGGGCTTCTCCCCGGTGGCGGGCCCGGGCGCGGTCTCGGCGGGCGGCTCGACGGTGCCGGTGGACATGGTGGCGCCCGTCGGCTGCGCGTGCGTGCCCGTCTCCTCGCCGGCGCCGGCCTCGGCGTCCGTGACAGGGGTACGGACGACCACCGGCGGAATCGGCCGGGATCCGGGGATGTTGATCCGGATCCGGGTCGTCAGCGTGGTCTCGGTCTTGCGTTCCTCCGGCTGCGCGGCCGAACGGCCCGCGCCCTTGCCGTCGTCGGAAGCCATGGGGGTCCCGTACGGCGGTGTGCCCGAGGGGTATGCGGCTCCCCCGTGCCCGTCGGGCCCGGAGGAAGGAGTGTCAGTTTCACGACTCAAGGCAGGTTCTCCCGGTTGGCTCCGCCGCCCGTTCGACCTTGCTCGGGCGGCTCGGCGGCGCGCACCACCATACTGGCCACTTCTGGCGCTTATCCCATGACCGCTGGGGAAACCCACACCGGACTCGCACGCGCGCCCCACGGCGAAGTGGTACGTCACTTGCCAAGTCGGGCGCCGTCCGTGTCAGGTTGCCGCCCCAAACCTATAGTGGCGCAGATCACAGCCAGCGCCATGCCGCCGAGCAGGAAGAGATAGGAACCGCCTCCCGCACCGAACAGGAAGTCACCCTCGGGTCTGCTGGCGGTGAGCAGGATGACGGCGACGACCCAGCCGAACGCGGGCGCGGCGGCCCCGGACCGGCTGCCCAGCGCCCGCGCCCCGCCGAGGAAGACCCCGGCGGCGCCGGCCAGGGCGAGCAGCAGCCCGCCGGGGAACCAGGCGGCCTGCACGAGGGCCCCGGCGAGACCGACCAGGGCGCCGAGCACGACCAGCCCGAACAGGGCGGCGATCCGCCCGGCGGGGGGCCGTTGCAACGGTTGCGCGAGCATCGAGCCACGTCCTGCGGAGCTCATGACGCCTCCCTGATACCGGCGAAGAGATCGGTCTCGCGCGCCGCACCCGGCTCGCCGACCGCCAACTCGTAGTACTCCGTGATGAATACGGGCTGCGCCAACTCATTGCTCAACGCGAAGCAGAGGGCGCCGTGCGGTGCCACCTCGACCTGGGTGGCATGGGCGGCCATCGCGGCGGTCTTCGCGGCGGCGTACGCGGTGCCGTCGATCTCGGTGGTGACACGACGGTCCTCCACCACGCCGGGCACATCGTCGACGGCGGCGGACTTGGCGAAGGGCAGCCCCGGCAGCTCGTCCTGGAGCCGGGCGAAGGCGGCCTCGGCGACCGTGCGCGGGACGCGGTTCCAGTAGACCTTGGCGACGCGGTGGCCGGCCTCGGCGGCCAGTTCGACGGCTCTCATGGCGACACGGTGGGCCTGGATGTGGTCCGGGTGGCCGTATCCGCCGTTGTCGTCGTAGGTGACCAGGACCTGGGGGCGGGTCTCCAGGATCACCTCGGCCAGGTGCCCGGCGGCCTCGTCGACGCCGGCCTGCCAGAAGCAGTGCGGGTCGTCGTTGTCGGCGGTGCCCATCATGCCGGAGTCCCGGTAGCGGCCGGGGCCGCCGAGCAGCCGGAAGTCGCCGACGCCCAGCTCGCGCATGGCGGCGGCCAACTCGCCCCGCCGGTGCTCGCCCAGCGCGGGACCGGTCAGATGCCGCAGCTCGGGCGGGATGACCTCACCGCCCTCGCCGAGGGTGCAGGTGACCAGCGTCACATGGGCGCCCTGGTCCGCGTAGCGGGCCATGGTGGCGCCGTTGTTGATCGACTCGTCGTCCGGGTGCGCGTGCACGAGCAGCAGGCGCCGGGCGGGCAGCGGCCGGGCGGGCGGTTCCGTCATGTGCCCACCCTACGAAACGCCGCTGACAGCGCCACGCAGACCCGGTCGACGAGGTCGACCGGGTCGGAAGGTGGTCCGGGTCAGAACTTGATGCTGCCGATCATGCTGGCGACGTTGGTCGTCAGATCGCTGATCGTCGGCGCGATGGTCGAGGATGCCAGATAGAAACCGAGCAGCATGCAGACGACCGCATGCCCGCCCTTCAGACCCGACTTCTTGATCAGCAAGAAGACGATGATCGCCAGCAGCACCACCGCCGAAATCGAGAGTGCCACGGCGGCTCACCTCCAAAGATCCCAGGGACGCGGGGGGTTCGGGTATGGGGGTTGTAGATCGGTACAGCAAATCCATGCGCAAGCCAGCAGGTTCATACCCACTCAGCGGTAGTGATCATAACTATGCGTGCTCGCGCATCGCTCGGCGCACGGCCGCACAAGGGGGCGCATGGCCAATATGGTCGGGGCATGAAGACCGAGGCTGTCTCATTCCCCCGCCGGCACGCCCGCACCCAGCGTTTCACGCTCGGCGCGCCGCGCGCGTTCACCGTGGCCCCCGACGGCTCCCGCGTGGCGTTCCTGCGCTCCGGTTCCGGTACGGACCGGGCCAATTCCCTGTGGATTCTCGATGTGCCGAGCGGCGAGGAGCGCCTCGCGGCCGATCCCCGCACCCTGCTCGGCGGCGCCGACGAACACCTCTCGGCACAGGAGCGGGCCCGTCGCGAACGCAGCCGTGAGGGCGGTGCCGGCATCGTCGGCTACGCCACCGACGCGACCCTGGAGCTGGCGTCTTTCGCCTTGTCAGGGCGGCTTTTCACGGCGGAGCTCAGGGCCGGCACGACACGCGAAATCACGGTCCCCGGACCGGTGATCGACCCGCGCCCGTCCCCCGACGGCCGCCATGTCGGGTACGTCGCGGAGGGCGCCCTGCGGGTCGTGGGCGCCGACGGCTCGGGCGACCGGGCGCTGGCGGAGCCCGAGTCGGAACAGGTCACCTATGGACTGGCCGAGTTCATCGCGGCCGAGGAGATGGGGCGTTCGCGCGGCTTCTGGTGGTCGCCGCGCTCCGACCGGCTGCTCGTGGCCCGGGTGGACGACACGCCGGTACAGCGGTGGTGGATCGCCGACCCCGCCCACCCCGAGCGTGAGCCACATCATGTCGCCTACCCGGCGGCGGGCACCGAGAACGCGGACGTACGGCTGTTCGCCTACGACCTCGAAGGGGGGCGCGTGGAGGTCTCCTGGGACCGCGCACGCTACCCCTACTTGGCGCGTGTGCACTGGTCAGAGGCGGGTGCACCGCTGTTGCTCGTACAGGCGCGCGACCAGCGCAGCCAGCTGTTCCTCGCCGTGGACCCGGGGTCGGGGGCGACCCGGATGGTGCACGCCGACGAAGATCCAACATGGCTTGAACTGTTCGGTGGAGTGCCCTGCTGGAGCCCCTCCGGACAGCTGGTCCGGATCGCCGACGAGGGCGGCGCCCGGGTGCTCGCGGTGGGTGAACGGCCGCTCACGGGTGCCCAGTTGCACATCCGTGCGGTACTCGACGTGACCGCCGATGACGTGCTGGTTTCCGCGTCCGCCGGCGAGGAGGCCGAGTCCCCCGAGATCGGCGAGGTACACGTCTACCGCGTCAACGAACTCGGCGTGGAGCGCGTGTCGCAGGAGCCCGGCGTGCACACCGCCGCGCGCGCCGGGGGCGTGACTGTATTGGTGTCCGCCGCACTGGACCGGCCGGGCGCCCTCGTCCAGGTGCTGCGTGACGGAAAACATCTGGCGACTGTCACGTCGTACGCCGAAGATCCCGGTTTGTCCCCGCGCGTGACACTCACCGAGGGGGGCGCACGCCGAATTCCGTGCGCCGTGCTTATGCCACGGGACTACCACGGGGACACTCCCCTTCCGGTTCTGCTCGACCCCTACGGCGGTCCACATGGTCAGCGGGTGGTCGCCGCGCACAACGCCCACCTCACCTCCCAGTGGTTCGCCGACCAGGGCTTCGCGGTGATCGTCGCGGACGGGCGGGGCACCCCCGGCCGCTCCCCGGCCTGGGAGAAGTCCGTCAAGGACGACATCGCGGCGATCGTCCTGCAGGACCAGGTCGACGCGCTCCAGGCACTCGCCGCGGACTTCCCGCTCGACCTGACCAAGGTGGCCGTCCGGGGCTGGTCCTTCGGCGGCTACCTCGCCGCGCTCGCCGCCCTGCGCCGTCCGGACGTCTTCCACGCGGCGGTGGTGGGCGCCCCGGTGACCGACCTGCGCCTGTACGACACCCACTACCAGGAGCGCTACATCGGCCACCCGGGCGAGCAGCCGGAGGTGTACCGCCGCAACTCGGTGATCGACGACGCGGGCCTGGTCGACGCGGCCGAACCGCACCGCCCGACGATGATCATCCACGGCCTGGCGGACGACAACGTGGTGGTGGCCCACTCCCTGCGCCTGTCCAGCGCCCTGCTGGCGGCAGGCCGCCCGCACGAGGTCCTCCCACTGTCGGGCGTGACCCACATGACCCCGCAGGAACAGGTGGCGGAGAACCTGCTGCTGCTCCAGCTGGACTTCTTGAAGAGGACGTTGGGCCTAGCGCCCCTTTAGGGGCGCGGGGCTGTATCGATTTGCGGCTCCGCCGCGTGGGCGCGACAAGCCCCCACGCACCCGCACACGGCAACGGGCCGGGACGACATGGCGCGTCCCGGCCCGTTTACGGCACCCGCACGGCCGTACGTTGATTACAGTGCCGCGTCCGTATATCGAGACCGGGTCGACGAAGTTGCCTGTGTGTTAACGAGATTGACCCCGGTTCGTCCCACTACGCACCCCCGTCGGCAAGATCGTCCGACGTTTCCCCGGTCGGCCCCTCCGGCGGCACCACCCGCTTCTCCTCCGCGAAATGGCAGGCCGAGTCATGGGCCGCCGGCCCCGACACGAGCCGGAACACGTCGGGCACCGCGAGCATCGGCACCTCGAGCGCGCAGCGCTCCTGCGCCTTCCAGCACCGCGTGCGGAACCGGCACCCCGACGGAACGTTCGTCGGCGACGGCACGTCCCCGCTCAGGATGATCCGCTCCCGGTGTTCCCGGGCCTCCGGGTCCGGTACCGGCACCGCGGAGAGCAGGGCCTGGGTGTAGGGGTGGGTCGGGTGCTCGTAGATCTCCTCGTCCTTGCCGATCTCCACGATCCGCCCGAGGTACATCACCCCGACCCGGTCCGAGATGTGCCGCACGATCGACAGGTCGTGGGCGATGAAGACGTACGACAGGTCGAAGTCGTTCTGGAGCCGGTCGAGCAGGTTGATCACCTGGGCCTGCACGGAGACGTCCAGCGCGGACACCGGTTCGTCCGCGACGATCACCTCGGGGCGCAGCGCCAGCCCCCGTGCGATACCGATGCGCTGCCGCTGGCCGCCGGAGAACTGGTGCGGATAGCGGTTGATGTACTCGGGGTTGAGACCCACGACGTCCAGCAGGTCCTGGACCCGCTTGCGCCGGTCGCCCTTGGGGGCCACCTCGGGGTGGATCTCGTACGGCTCCCCGATGATGTCGCCGACCGTCATCCGGGGGTTGAGCGAGGTGTACGGGTCCTGGAAGACCATCTGGATGTTGCGGCGGACGGCCTTCAGCGCCCGCCCGCTCAACCCGGTGATGTCCTCGCCCTTGTACTTGATCGACCCCGCCGTCGGCCGCTCGAGATTGACCAGCATCTTGGCAACGGTCGACTTGCCGCAGCCGGACTCCCCGACGATGCCGAGGGTCTCTCCTTTGTTGAGCACGAAGTCGACACCGTCAACGGCCTTGACGGCACCGATCTGCTTCTTGATCAAGATGCCCTGCGTCAAGGGGTAGTACTTGACCAGTCCACTCACTTCCAGGATCGGCTCAACCATCGCGTCGACCATTGAGGCACTCCCTCCAGAAGTGACAGGCGCTGCCCCGGTGCTGATCCACCTCGTACAGCGGTGGCTCGTCGGTGCGGCACACGTCCTGGGCCATGGGGCAGCGCGGGTTGAAGGCGCACCCCGGAGGGATGTGCATGAGGTTGGGCGGCAGGCCCTTGATGGCGTAGAGCTCCTGCCCCTTCTGGTCCAGGCGCGGGATGGAGTCGAGGAGCCCGCGCGTGTACGGATGCGCCGGCGCCTTGTAGATGTCGTGCACCGGCGCGGACTCGACGATCCGTCCCGCGTACATCACGGCGATCCGGTCGGCGACGTCCGCGACCACGCCCAGGTCGTGGGTGATCAGGATCAGCCCCATGTGGTACTCGCGCTGCAACTCCGCGAGCAGGTCCATGACCTGGGCCTGGACGGTCACGTCCAGGGCCGTGGTCGGCTCGTCGGCGATGATGAGCGCCGGTTCCAGGGCCAGCGCCATGGCGATCATGATGCGCTGGCGCATGCCCCCGGAGAACTGGTGCGGATAGTCCCGCACCCGCTGGGCGGCGCCCGGGATCCGCACCCGGTCCATCAGCTCGACCGCCTTGGCCCGTGCGCCCTTCCTGGACATCCCCCGGTGCACGACGAACATCTCGCCGAGCTGGTCGCCCACGCTCAGCACCGGGTTCAGCGCCGACAGCGCGTCCTGGAAGATCATGGCCATCTCGGCGCCCCGGATCTTCCGCCGCTCCTCCTCCTTGAGCGTCAGCAGATCCCGCCCCCGGAAGAGGATCTCGCCCCCGCCGATCCGCCCCGGCGGCACGTCCAGGATCCCCATCACCGCCTGGGCCGTGACCGACTTCCCGGATCCGGACTCCCCCAGCACGGCCAGCGTCTCCCCGGCGTCGACGGCGTAGGAGACCCCGTTGACCGCCTTCGCGATCCCGTCCCGGGTCCGGAACTCCACGTGCAGGTCGCGCACTTCGAGCAGCACGGCGGCGCTCACCTCAGCTTCGGGTCGAGGGCGTCGCGCACCGCGTCGCCGAGCATGATGAAGGCCAGGACGGTGAGCGCGAGCGCCCCGGAGGGCCACAGCAGCGCGTGCGGGGCGTTGCGGATGTAGGGCGAGGCGGCGGAGATGTCGATGCCCCAGGAGACGCTGGGCGGCTTCAGGCCGACGCCGAGGTACGACAGGGTCGCCTCCAGCGCGATGTAGGTGCCGAGCGCGATGGTGGCCACGACGATCACGGGGGCCACCGCGTTGGGCGCGATGTGCCGCAGCAGGATGCGGGAGTTGGAGGCGCCGAGCGCGCGGGCGGCCTGGACGTAGTCGTTCTGTTTGGCGGTGATCACCGAGCCGCGGGCGATCCGGGAGATCTGCGGCCAGCCGAGCAGCACCATGAACCCGATGACCGGCCAGACCGTGTTGCTGGTCACCACGGAGAGGAGGACGAGACCGCCGAGGACGACCGGAATCGCGAAGAAGACGTCGGTGATCCGGGACAGCACCGAGTCCCAGAACCCGCCGAAGAACCCGGCGAGCCCGCCGAGCACCGACCCGAGGATCGCGACCCCGAGCGTGGCGCAGACGCCCACCGTGACGGACGTACGGGCCCCGTAGACGGTCCGTGTGTAGACGTTGCAGCCCTGTCCGTCGTACCCGAAGGGCGCGCCCGGCTGGGAGCCCTCCTGGGCCTTGGCGAGGTCGCACTTGAGGGGGGAGCCGGAGGCGATCAGGGACGGCCACAGGGAGATGACGACGAGGAAGAGGATGACGAGGGCGGAGACGATGAAGACCGGGTTGCGGCGCACGTCCCGCCAGGCGTCGGACCACAGCGAGCGGGGCTTCTCCGCCGGGCCGGTGCCGAGCGGTCCGCCGGGTGTCCGCTCCAGCGTCTCCGCCTCGGTCGCCGCCAGGTCCATCGCCCCGCCCATGCCCGTGCCCGCGATGGCCCGGTCCGGCTCGAACGGCTGCTCAGGCATAGCGGATCCTCGGGTCGAGTACGGCGTAGAGCAGGTCCACCAGGAGGTTGGCCACCAGGAACACCAGGACCAGCACCGTCACGAAGCCCACGACCGTCTGGGTGTTCTGGCGCAGGATCCCCTGGTAGAGCTGGTAGCCGACGCCGTGGATGTTGAAGATCCGCTCGGTGACGATGGCGCCGCCCATGAGGGCGCCGATGTCGGTGCCGATGAAGGTGACGACGGGGATGAGGGAGTTGCGCAGCAGGTGCCGGGTGACGACCCGGTGCCGGGGCAGGCCCTTGGCGACGGCCGTACGGACGTAGTCGCTCCGTCTGTTCTCGGCGATGGAGGTACGGGTCAGCCGGGTGACGTAGGCGAGCGACACGGAGGCGAGGACCAGCCCCGGCACGATCAGCTCGCCGAAGGTGGCGTCCGGGGAGACGGAGGGCTTGATCCAGCCCCACTCGACGCCGAGCAGGAGCTGGAGCAGCAGGCCGGTGACGAAGGTCGGTACGGAGATGACGACCAGGGTCGCCAGCAGCACCCCGGTGTCGACGGGCCGCCCGCGCCGCAGACCGGTGAGGACGCCGAGGGTGATGCCGATGACGACCTCGATGACGATGGCCACGATCGTCAGCCGGATGGTGACGGGGAACGCGGTGGACATCAGCTCGGTGACCGGCTGTCCGTTGAACGCCGTACCGAAGTCCCCGGTGAAGACGTTCCCCATGTAGGTGAGGTATTGCTGCCACACCGGCTTGTCGAGTCCGAACTCCTTCTTCAGCTGGGCGGCGGTCGCCGGATCGCAGGCCCGTTCTCCGCACAGTCCGGCGATCGGGTCGCCCATGACGTTGACCATGAGGAAGATCAGCAGCGTGGCCCCGATGAACACCGGGATCATCTGGAGCAGCCGCCGGACGACATAGCGCCCCATGCCGCGTCAGCTGACCTTGATCTCGTTGTACACGGGGACGCTGAACGGATTGAGGGCCACGTTCGAGAGCCGCTCGGAGTAGCCGGCGCTGCCGTTCTGGTACCAGAGCGGGATGGCGGCCATGTTGTCGCGGACGACTTCCTCGGCCTTCTGGAAGGTGCCGACGGCCTTGGCGGTGTCGGTCTCGGCGTTGGCCTGGTCGACGAGTTCGTCGAAGTCCTTGTCGGACCACTTGCCGTCGTTGGACGAGGCGTTGGTGTAGTAGAGCGGCTGGAGGAAGTTCTGGATGAGCGGGTAGTCCATCTGCCAGCCCGCGCGGAACGGCCCGGTCATCTTGTGCTGCCCGATCTGGTTGCGGAAGTCGGCGAAGGTGCCCACCGGGTTCCCGACGCACGCCTTGTCGTTGCCGAGCGCGTTGTTGATGGAGTTGCACACGGCGTCCACCCACATCCTGTGCGAGCCGGTGTCGGCGTTGTACGTGATCTTGAACTGTCCGCCGGGCAGTCCCCCGCCCTCCTGGATGAGCTTCTTGGCCTGGGCCGGGTCGTAGTCACAGGCGCTCCCGCACAGCCCCTCCTTGAAGCCGCCCGCGGTGCCGAGCACCGGCGAGGTCCAGTCGGTGGCCGGGGTGCGGGTGTTCTGGAAGATGGTGTCGGTGATCTGTTTGCGGTTGATGGCCATGGAGAGGCCGGTGCGGACCTTGTCCGATCCGCTCTTGTTCCAGGCGCTGTCGTAGTAGGGGAAGGCGAGGGTCTGGATGATGCCGGCCGGGGTGTTGATGTAACGGTCGCCGAGGTCGTTCTTGACGTTCTTCAGCTGTGCGGCGGGAACGTCGTCGACGAGGTCGAGGTTGCCGGCGATCAGGTCGGTGTAGGCGGTGTCGCTGTCCGTGTAGACCTTGAGGGTCACCCCGCCGTTCTGCGCCTTGTCGGGACCGGGATAGCCGTCCCACTTCTTCAGGGACATCTGCGATCCCTTGGTGTACGACTCGATGCTGTACGGCCCGTCGCCGACCGGCTGCTTCAGCCAGCCGGCGTGGTCGGTGAAGAAGGACCGGGGCAGCGGGGCGAAGGCCGCGTAGCCGAGGGTGTCGGGGAAACTGGAGAACTTCTGGTTCAGCTTCACCGTGAAGGTCTGGTCGTCGACGACCTTCAGACCGGAGAGCGCCTCGGCGCTCTGGCTGCCGCTGTCGGGATGGGTCTTGTCGTATCCCTCGATGTATCCGAAGAAGTAGGCGTTCTTCTGGTTGTTCTTGAGGCTCGCCCCGTAGTTCCAGGCGTCGACGAAGGAGTGGGCGGTCACCTTCTCGCCGTTGGAGAAGGTCCAGCCGTCCTTGACGGTGATCGTGTAGTTCTGCGAGTCGCTCGTGTCGATCTTCTGGGCGAGCATGTCCTGGGCCTTGCCGGTCTTCGGGTCGTACTTCTTCAGGCCCCGGAAGATCATGTCGAGGACCTTGCCGCCCTGGACCTCGTTGGTGTTGGCGGGCTCCAGGGGGTTCTGCGGGTCGCCCCAGGAGGAACTGAGCACGCCGCTGTCGCCGCCGCCCCCGCCGCTGCTGCCGCTGCCCCCGCAGGCCGTGGCGGCGAGCGCCGTCACTACCGCGCAGGCCGCCCATCGGGCGTGCGTGGCTGAACGCATGGCGTGCCTCCTCCGTGAAGGGTGATCCGTGAAAGATGTGCTACCGGTCAATATCATCAGAAATGGCGCATAACACATATTCACTGCACCCATCCGCAGGACAACCCACCCGGAGGAGTGGCGCCGCCCGGCCGGCGGCACCTCCGCGGGGTGTTCACCCGCAATGACGAGGCACGTTTCACGGCGGCCGCATCCGGCGACAGGCGGCGCCAGCGTCCCACCAGGCCCCTTTTACCGGTCTAGACCAATAATGATCCGATGGGGCGTCAACTTGCCTTTTCCGCAGGCCACACCAGATCCACGCGCCGTTGACGCACCCGGACAGCCGCTGATAGACACACTCATCACCCCACTGGCGTCACCAGGTGAGAACCCGGCCCTGAAGTCCGAGCAAGCCGTCCCTGTGCGAGCGATGACGCGAGGTCACGATCCATGAGCCCACAAGCCCAGCACAGCGCAAGGCGTTCACACCCGAGAAGCCCACGCCCCCGTACGCCCCGGCTCGTGGCAGCCGCCGGCGCCCTCACCCTGACGGTCTGGGCGGCCCTCGCGACCCCGCTCAACCCGGCGCCCCAGCAGGCCGAGGCCGCCCAGGGCGACAAGGTGCTCACCGTCGCGGTCGCCCAGAGCGTCGACTCGCTGAGCCCCTTCCTGGCGGTGCGTCTGCTCAGCACCAGCCTCCAGCGGCTGATGTACGAGTACCTCACCGACTACGACCCCGGGGACGCCCACCCGATTCCCGGTCTGGCCACCAAGTGGTCCGCGTCCGCCGACAAGCTCACCTGGACGTACACGATCCGCTCCGACGCGAAGTGGTCGGACGGGCAGAAGGTGACCGCCGAAGACGCGGCATGGACGTTCGACAAGCTGATGACGGACCAGGCGGCCGCCACCGCGAACGGCAACTTCGTCACCAACTTCCGCAGGGTGACGGCCCCGAGCCCCACCAAGCTGGTCATCGAACTGAAGAAGCCGCAGGCCACGATGACCGCCCTGGACGTGCCGATCGTGCCCGAGCACATCTGGAAGGACGTCTCGGACTTCTCGAAGTTCAACAACGACGGCAAGTTCCCCGTCGTCGGCGACGGGCCGTTCGTCCTCACCGACTACAAGGCGGACAGCTACGTCCGGCTCAAGGCCAACAAGGACTTCTGGCGCGGCGCCCCCAAGTTCGACGAGCTGGTCTTCAAGTACTACAAGGACCAGGACGCCGCCGTGGCCGCCCTGCGCAAGGGCGAGGTCTCCTTCGTCGCGGGCGCCCCGGCCCTGACGCCGGCTCAGGCGTCCTCCCTCCAGGGGCAGAAGGGCATCCACGTCAACGACGCCCCGGGCCGCCGCTTCTACGCCCTCGCCACCAACCCGGGCGCACAGGCGAAGAACGGCCAGAAGTTCGGCGACGGCGACCCCTCCCTGCTCGACGAACGGGTGCGGCACGCACTGTTCCTGGCCGTGGACCGGAAAACCATCGTCGACAAGGTGTTCCAGGGACACGCGGTCGAAGGCCAGGGCTACCTCCCGCCGCGCTTCTCCACGTACTTCTGGAAGCCGTCGGCGAGCCAGGAACTCGCCTACGACCCCGCGAAGGCCGCCCAGCTCCTCGACCAGGCCGGCTACAAGAAGAACGCCGACGGCAAACGGGTCGGCAAGGACGGCAGGCCGCTGAACTACCGCGTCCTGTGCCACGCCACCGACCCCAACGACAAGGCCGTGGGCCAGTACCTCAAGGAGTGGTGGGCCGAGCTCGGAATCGGCACGACCCTCGACTGCCTGGACAACGTCACCGACCCCTGGCTCGCGGGCAAGTACGACCTGGCCTTCGACGGCTGGTCCGTCAACCCGGACCCGGACTACGTGCTGTCCATCCACACCTGCGCCGCCCTGCCCGCCACTCCGAAGGACACCGGCGCGACCGACAACTTCATCTGTGACAGGACGTACGACGACCTGTACGCCAAGCAGCTCGCCGAGTACGACTCCGCCGAACGGGCCACTCTCGTCAAGCAGCTGGAGTCGCGGCTGTACGACCTGGGGTACATGAACGTCATGGCGTACCCGAACGCCGTCGAGGCCTACCGCACCGACCAGATCAAGTCGATCGAGACGATGCCCAAGGCCGCCGGCAACATCTACGGCCAGGACGGCTACTGGAGCTGGTGGTCGGCGGTGCCGGCGGACTCCGGCAGCTCCTCCGGGGGCAGTTCGACCGGGGTCGTCGTCGGTATCGTCGCGGGTGTCGTGGTCCTCGCCGGCGCCGGAGCGTTCTTCGCGCGGCGGCGGCGCGCCACCGCCGACGACCGCGAGTAGGCCATGCAGCCGACCGCTCGCGACGCGGTGTCCGCGTCGCCCGACACGGACGCCGTACCGGTTCCGGACGGTCCGGCGGCCCGCGGACCGCGGGCGCGCACGGCCGCCGCGTATCTGCGCTACGGGGCGGCCAAGGCGGGCGGTGCCGCCGTCTCGCTGCTCGCCGTCCTCGTCACCGGCTTCTTCCTCTTCCGGCTGATCCCCGGCGACCCGGTCAAGACCATGACGGGCGGCCGTCCGGTCTCGGCCGGGCAACTGGCCGAGTACCGGAAGGAGTTCGGGCTCGACCTGCCGGTGTGGGAGCAGTTCACGGACTACTGCCGCAAGGCGCTCACCGGCGACCTGGGCACGTCGTACCAGTTCCGCGCCCCGGTCGTCGACAAGATCGGCGAGGCGCTGCCGAACACGCTGCTGCTGACCGGCACGGCCTTCGTGCTCTACACCGCGCTCGGCATGTTCCTCGGCACCCGCTCGGCATGGCGGCACGGCCGGCTCGGCGACCGGCTCAACACCGGCCTGGCGCTGGTCCTGTACTCCGTACCGTCGTTCTGGCTCGGCCTGCTGGCGATCATCGTGTTCGGCGTGGGCCTCGGCCCGGTCCCCGGGCTGTTCCCGACCGGCGGCATGGAAACGGGGGGCAAGGAGGGCTTCGCCTACGTCCTCGACGTCGCCCACCATCTCGTCCTGCCGGTGCTCACCCTCGTCGCGGTCGAGTACGGGCAGACGCTGCTGGTCACCCGCTCGGCACTGCTCGACGAGATGGGCAGCGACTACCTCACGACCGCCCGCGCCAAGGGCCTGCGGGACGACCTGGTGCGCCGCCGGCACGCGGTACCGAACGCGCTGCTGCCCACGGTCACCCTGGTCTTCGTCAACCTCGGCCGGACCGTCGCGGGCGTCATCCTGGTGGAGACCGTCTTCTCCTGGCCGGGTCTCGGCGGACTCTTCTACCAGGCCCTGAGCGTGCCCGACCTGCCCCTGGTGCAGGGGCTGTTCCTCTTCTTCGCCTCGGCGGTGATCATCATGAACACTCTGGCCGACCTGGTCTATCCGCTGCTCGACCCCCGGGTGGGCCGATGACGGCCGAGGCCACCCCGCCGGCTCCGGAGACCGGGGCTCCCGAGACCGGGACTCCCGGGGCCGGGGCTCCAGGGGCCGCCGGACCGCACGCGCTGGCCTGGCAGCGCCGCCGCCGCTCCGCCGTACGGTTCTGGCGGCAGTACCGTACCCACCGCGCCGGGCTGGTCGGCCTGACCGCGCTCCTCCTGTTCGCCCTGGTGGCGCTGACCGCGCCGCTGACGGTCGGCTCCGGCGTGGCCGGGGTGACCACCGCGCCGGGCGGTCCGCTGGAGGCGCCGAGCGGTGAGTTCCCGCTGGGCACCGACCGGTTCGGGCGTGATCTGCTGGGCCTGGTGGTGTGGGGGTCGCGGATCTCGCTCCTGGTCGGACTGCTGGCGGCGGTACTGTCGGTGGTGATCGGTACGCTCGTCGGCGTCACCTCCGGGCACTTCCGGGGGGCGTACGCGACCGTGCTGATGCGGATCACGGACTGGTTCCTGGTGATGCCGGCGCTGGTGCTCGCCATCGCGCTGGCCACCGTGATGTCCCGGTCGCTGGGCACGGTGATCCTCGCCATCGGCGTCACCTCCTGGCCGACGACGGCCCGGCTGGTGCGCGCGCAGACGCTCGCGGTGGAGTCCCGGCCGTACATCGAACGGGCCAGGGCGCTCGGCGGCGGCCACTGGCACGTCATGACCCGGCATGTACTGCCCAACGTGATGCCGCTGGTCCTCGCCCAGACCACCCTGATGATCTCCTCGTCCGTCCTCGCCGAGGCGACGCTGGCCTTCCTCGGCCTCGGCGATCCGACGGTCATCTCGTGGGGCGGGCTGTTGCAGGACGCGCGGGAGGCGGGGGCGGTCAGCGCCGGGGACTGGTGGTACCTGGTGCCGCCGGGCATCGCGATCGCGGCGGTCGCACTGGCGTTCACGCTGTGCGGGCGCGCGGTGGAGTCCGTCCTCAACCCCAGGCTGGGGGTGGCCCGTTGACGCTGCTGGAGGTCCGGAACCTGGAAGTGACCTACCCCGGCGGAGCGGTCGCGGTGCGGGGCGTGGACCTGTCGCTGGCGGCGGGGCGGAAGCTCGGCGTCGCGGGCGAGTCGGGCTGCGGCAAGTCCACGCTGGCCCTCGCGCTGCTCAGGCTGCTGCCGGCCGGGACACGGGTGTCCGGGGAGGTCGTGCTGAACGGCGAGGACGTGCTGGCCATGCGCTGGGGGCAGGTACGGGCCGTGCGCTGGGCGGGCGCCTCGATCGTCTTCCAGGGGGCGATGCACTCGCTCAATCCGGTGCACCGCGTCGGCGACCAGATCGCCGAGCCGATCCTGCTGCACCGCAGGGCGACGGCGGCCGCGGCCCGCAGACGGACCGGCGAACTGCTGGACCACGTGGGCCTGCCGGCGTCCCGCGCCTCCGCGTACCCGCACGAGCTCTCCGGCGGGCAGCGCCAGCGGGTGATGATCGCCATGGCGCTGGCCTGCGACCCGCAGCTGATCATCGCGGACGAGCCGACCACGGCCCTGGACGTGATGATCCAGGCGCAGATCCTGCGGCTGATCGAACAGCTCGTGGCGGAGCAGGACGTGGGCCTGATCATGATCAGCCACGATCTGGCGGTGCTCGCCGACACCTGCGACCGGCTCATGGTGATGTACGCGGGCCGCGTCGTCGAGGAGGGCCCCGCCCGCCACGTCCACGAGGACGCCCGGCACCCGTACGCCAGGGCGCTGTCCGCGGCGTTCCCGCGCATCGGCGACCCCGCCTCCCGGTTCGCCCCGCGCGGCCTGGCCGGTGACCCGCCCGACCCGTCCGCGCTGCCCTCCGGCTGCGCGTTCCATCCGCGCTGTCCGGTGGCACTGGACCGGTGTGCCACGCAGGACCAGGTGCTGCGGGACGCCGAGCCGGGCCGCCGGGCCGCCTGTGTGCACGTGGCGGCCGCAGCGCCCGGAGCAACCACCGCGGCCGAGGACACGAGGAGCGCCTCATGACGACGACACCCCCGCCGCTGCTCAGCGCCCAGGGGCTCCACGTGGCCTTCCCCGGACGCCACGGCGCCCCGGAGGCCCGGGCCGTGGACGGCGTCGAACTGGACATCCGGGCCGGGGAGATCGTGGCGCTGGTCGGCGAGTCCGGCTGCGGCAAGACGACGCTGGCGCGCTCGCTGCTCGGCCTGGTGACGCCCACCGCGGGACGGATCTCCTTCGCCGGGAAGCCCCTGGCGTACTCCTCGCGGGCGCTGAAGGCGTACCGCAGGCGGGTGCAGCTGGTGCTGCAGGATCCGACCGGCTCGCTGAATCCCCGGCACACGGTGTACGACGCCGTGGCCGAGGGGCTGCGGATCCACGGCCGTACGGGAAACGAGCGGGCGGCGGTCGCCGAGGCACTCGGCCACGCGGGACTGCGTCCACCGGAACGCTTCTTCCTGCGCTACCCGCACGAGCTCTCCGGAGGGCAGCGCCAGCGCGTGGTGATCGCGGGCGCGCTGGTCCTCGAACCCGAACTGATCGTCGCCGACGAACCGGTGGCCTCCCTCGACGCCTCCGTGCGCGGCGAGATCCTCGCCCTGCTGCTGCGGCTGCGCGCCGAACTGGGCCTGGCCGCGCTGGTGGTCACCCATGACCTCGGTCTGGCCTGGAACATCGCCGACCGGGTCGCGGTGATGTACCTGGGCCGGATCGTGGAGACGGGCGACGTCGAACAGGTCCTCACGGCTCCCCGGCACCCTTACACCCAGGCGCTGCTGTCGGTGCTGCCCGAGGCGCCGGGCGAGCGCGTGGTGCTGACCGGCGAACCCCCCGACCCCTCCCGCATCCCCGCGGGCTGCCGTTTCCACGTCCGCTGCCAGATCCTGGCCGGCGGCGAGGCGGACCGCGCGGGCGTCGCGGACGCCTGCCGGAGCCAGGACCTGGACGTGCTGGACGGAGCGGGCGGCGCACAGGTGGCATGCCACTGGGCCCGGACCCGCATCACGGCGTGAGACCGGGCAACGACCCGTCCCCGGCGACCAGCTCCACCTCGAAGCCGTCGGTGTTCACGAGATAGGCCGCGTAGTGCTGCGGGCCGCCGGCGTGCGGGTAGCGGTCGGTGAACAGCGGCGACCAGCCGTGCGCGGGCGCGGTGTCCGCCAGTTCGTCGACCTGTGCGGGCGGTCCGGCGTGGAACGCGAGGTGGTTGAGACCGGGACGCATCCGGTCGTGCGCGCCGGAACGCATCGCGGGCGACTGCTCGACGACGAGGTAGGCCGCGCCCATGCGCCAGCTGCGGCCGTGCTCCCACTCCTGGTACGGGCGGTAGCCGAGCCGGCCCAGGAGCCAGCCCCATTCGCCGGCGGCACGGGACAGGTCGGGGACCCACAGCTCGACGTGGTGCAGCATCCGGACCCTCTCTCCTCAGGACATGCCGGTTCCCGGTACCCCTGAAGGAGGTACCGGGAACCGGGGTGGTGGTGCCGGGGCGTCAGGCCGCGTGGACGATGTCCTTCTCCTCGGCGAAGTGGCAGGCCGACTCGTGGGCCGCCGGGGTGTCCGAGGTCTTGAAGCGCTCGGGGATCGCCAGCAGCGGGACCTCCTGGGCGCACTTGTCCTCGGCCTTCCAGCACCGGGTGCGGAAGCGGCAGCCGGACGGCGGGTTGGCCGGAGAGGGCACGTCGCCGGTGAGGATGATCCGCTCGCGCTGCTCACGGTCCTGCGGATCGGGCACGGGCACGGCCGACAGGAGCGCCTGGGTGTAGGGGTGCGTCGGGTGCTCGTAGATCTGCTCGTCGGTGCCGATCTCGGCGAGCTTGCCGAGGTACATGACCCCGACCCGGTCCGAGATGTGCCGGACGATCGACAGGTCGTGGGCGATGAAGATGTAGGAGAGGTTGAACTCGTCCTGCAGCCCCTCCATCAGGTTGATGACCTGTGCCTGGACCGACACGTCGAGGGCGGAGACCGGCTCGTCGCAGATGATGATCTCCGGGTTGAGCGCCAGGCCGCGCGCGATGCCGATGCGCTGCCGCTGTCCGCCGGAGAACTGGTGCGGGTACCGGTTGATGTACTCGGGGTTGAGACCCACGACGTCCAGCAGTTCCTTGACCCGCTTGCGCCGGTCGCCCTTGGGGGCCACCTCGGGGTGGATGTCGTAGGGCTCGCCGATGATGTCGCCGACCGTCATCCGGGGGTTGAGCGAGGTGTACGGGTCCTGGAAGATCATCTGGATGTTCCGGCGGACGGCCTTGAGCGCCTTGCCGGAGAGCCTGGTGATGTCCTGGCCCTTGTAGAAGATCTCGCCGGCCGTGGCCTGCTCCAGGTTCATCAGGAGCTTGGCCACCGTCGACTTGCCGCAGCCGGACTCGCCCACGACGCCCAGGGTCTCGCCCTGGTACAGGTCGAAGGAGACGCCGTCGACGGCCTTCACCGCGCCGATCTGCCGCTTGAAGAGGATGCCCTGCGTCAGCGGGAAGTGCTTGACGAGGTTGCGCACCTGCAGGATCGGTTCGCCCCGGTCCACCGGAGACTCCAGGGCGGCGACCGCCTCGTCCTCGGTGTGCACGTCCGCGACCTCGACGTCGGAGACGTTGGGCGTCGCGTCCGTCGGCTCGTCGGTCTTGGTCGACTCAGCCATGGATCGTCTCCTTCCAGAAGTGGCACGCGCTGGCGCGGCCCGGCAGTTCCGTGCCGTCGGGCTCGGTCACCGGGACCAGCTGCGGACGGTCGGTCCGGCAGATGTCCTGTGCCTTGTCACAGCGCGGGTTGAAGGCACAACCGCTCGGCACCCTGAGCAGGTTGGGCGGCAGGCCCTTGATCGCGTAGAGCTCCTGGCCCTTCTGGTCCAGGCGCGGGATGGAGTCGAGCAGACCGCGGGTGTAGGGGTGCGCGGGACGCTTGTACAGCTCGTGCACCGGCGCCGTCTCCACGATCCGGCCCGCGTACATCACGGCGATCTTGTCGGCCACGTCCGCCACGACACCGAGGTCGTGGGTGATGAGGATCAGGCCCATCTGGTACTCGCGCTGCAGCTCCGCGAGCAGGTCCATCACCTGGGCCTGGACCGTCACGTCGAGGGCCGTGGTCGGCTCGTCGGCGATGATCAGGTCCGGCTCCAGGGCGAGCGCCATCGCGATCATGATGCGCTGGCGCATACCGCCGGAGAACTGGTGCGGGTAGTCGTTCACCCGGGCCGCGGCGGCCGGGATCTTCACCCGGTCCATCAGCTCGATGGCCTTGGCCTTGGCCGCCTTGCGGGACATGCCCTGGTGGACGCGGAACATCTCACCGAGCTGGTATCCCACGCTGAGCACGGGGTTGAGCGCGGAGAGCGCGTCCTGGAAGATCATCGCGATCCGGGCGCCGCGCAGCTTGCGCCGCTCCTCGTGGGACATGGTGAGCATGTCCTGGCCGTAGAAGCGGATCTCCCCCTTGGGGATGCGGGCCGGCGGCATGTCCAGGATGCCCATGATCGCCTGCGCGGTCACGGACTTGCCGGAGCCGGACTCGCCGAGCACGGCGAGGGTCTCCCCCGAGTTCACGGAGTAGTTGACGCCGTTGACGGCGCGGACCACGCCCTCGCGGGTCTGGAATTCGACGTGCAGGTCGCGCACCTCGAGCAGCGGGCCGGTTCGCTCCGGGTCGCCGGGACGGGGAGCCGGGACGGCGTCCGTCGGGTCGATGATGGTCACGTACGCCTCCCTCAGCGCATCTTGGGGTCGAAGGCGTCGCGGACCACGTCGCCGAGCACGATGAACGCGAGCACGGTGATGCTCAGCGCACCTGCCGGGAACAGCAGCGCGTGCGGGTTGGTCAGGAACCGGTCCTGGGCGTCGCTGATCATGACACCCCAGGAGATGTTCGGGTACTGGATGCCGATGCCCAGGTAGGACAGGGCGGCCTCGGCGGCGATGTAGACACCGAGGTTCATGGTGGTGATGACGATGACGGGGGCGAGCGTGTTCGGCAGGATGTGCCGGAACGCAATCCGCTTCGAGTCGGCGCCCAACGCGCGGGCGGCCATCACGTAGTCGTTGTACTTGTTCCCGATGACCTCGCCGCGCATGATCCTGAAGACCTGGGGCCAGCCGAGGATCGCCATGATGAACGACACCGACCACACGTCGCCGCCGCCCCAGATGGACATGATCAGCAGGCCGCCGATGAGGAGCGGGAGCGCCGAGAAGACCTCGGTGATCCGGGACAGCAGCGCGTCGATCCAGCCGCCGAGCAGACCGGACAGCATGCCCAGCAGACCGCCGATCAGGGTGGTGGCCACGGTCGTCACCACACCGACGACGATCGAGTTGCGGGTGCCGTACACGGTCCGCGTGTAGATGTCACAGCCCTGGACGTCGTAGCCGAACAGGTGCCCGGACGACGGTCCGCTCATGGAGTTCTGCAGCTGGCAGAAACCGTCCGAGAACGGGGAACGGCCGGTGAACAGGCTGGGCGCGATCGCCAGGGCGAGCAGGCACACGATGATGAGGGCCGTCACGATGAACAAGGGCCGCTTGCGGAGGTCCGCCCAGCCGTCCTTGAGCAGGCTCGCCTGACGAGCCGCGGCCTTCTCCTCGGCCTCGATCTCCTTGGCGATGGCGGCCTCGTCGGTGGTGGGCCTCTCTATCGTCTTCTCACTCATAACGGATCCTCGGGTCGAGCACGGCGTACAGCAGGTCTACGAGGAGGTTGGCGACCAGGTAGATCAGGACCAGCAGGGTCACCAGACCGACGACGACCGGCCGCTCGCGCAGATAGAGGGACTGGGCCAGCTGACCACCGATACCGGGCATGTTGAACACACGCTCGGTGATGATCGCGCCACCCATGAGGGCACCGAGGTCGAAGCCCAGGAAGGTGACCACGGGGATCAGGGAGTTGCGCAGCGCGTGCACGCCGATGACCCGCCGCTGCGGCAGACCCTTGGCGACCGCCGTACGGACGTAGTCCGCGCGGATCGACTCCGTCATGCTCGTCCGCACCAGGCGCGAGATGTAGGCCATCGAGGTCGAGGCGAGCACGATGGCGGGCAGGATGAAGCTCTGCGGCCAGCCCTTCTCGATACCGGCGACCGGCGTGATCTTCAGGTTCACGCCGAACTCCAGCTGAAGCACGCTGCCGAGCACGAAGACCGGGATGGAGATCAGGACGAGCGTCGAGATCAGCACGACGTTGTCGATGAACTTGCCCTTCTTCAGGGCGGAGAAGATACCCGCGAGGATGCCGATGACAGCCTCGATGGCGAACGCCGTCAGACCCAGCTTCAGGGTGACGGGGAACCGCTCGGAGACGATGTCCGAGATGGCACGGCCGTTGTACGTCTCACCGAGGTCACCGGTGAAGACGCCGCTGATGTAGTGCCAGTACTGCTGGTAGAGCGGTTCGTTCAGGTGGTAGTGCGCACGAAGGATCGCCGCGATGTTGGGGTCGGCGCGCTTGTCGCCGGCCAGTGCCTGGATCGGGTCGCCGGGCAGAGCGAAGACCAGGCAGAAGATGATGAACGTGACGCCTATCACCACAGGGATCACCTGCAGGAGGCGGCGCACGACGTATCGGCCCATGGGTACTCCAGAGGGGGGTGCTCGGCCCGACCGCGGCCGGGGGGATCGGCACGGTCGGACGGAAGACGGCAGCAGGAGTGAGCAGGGGAAGGCTATTCCTCCCCCTGCTCACCCCGTACCGCTCTGTGTCAGAACTGCTGGAACCCGGTCAGCTGAGCTTGACCGTGTCCCACAGGATCTGGTGACCGGCGACCTTCATCGACTTGATCTTGTCGCTGAAGCCGGCGTTCATGGTGTAGAAGTACACCGGGATGTACGGCATGTCCTTGAGCAGGACGTCGTCCGCCGCCTGGTACTTCTTGACGGCTTCCTCGTGCGTCGCGGCCTGGTCGCCCTGGACGAGGAGCTTCTCGAAGTCCTCGTTGACGTAACCGGCGTAGTTCGAGCCGTTGGTGATGGCGTCCTTGGAGAAGATCGGACGGAGGTAGTCCTCCATGTCCGGGTAGTCCATGCTCCAGCCCATACGGAACGCGCCCTGGTACTTCTTGGCGTCCAGGTCGTTCAGGATGGTCTGGAACTGCTCGAACGGCTTGGCCGTGACCTTGATGCCCAGGTTCTGCTGGATCTGGTTCGCGACCGCCTCGACCCACTCCTTGTGGCCGCCGTCCGCGTTGTAACCGATCTCCAGCGTGTTGCCGGGCAGGCCGCCGCTCTTCTTGTAGAGCGACTTGGCCTCGGTCGGGTTCAGCGTGCAGGCGTCGCCGCAGGCACCCTTGCGGTAGCCGTCGATGATCGGGCTGATGTAGTCGTCCGCGGGCGTACGGGCACCGAGGAAGATCTTGTCCGCGATCGTCTTGCGGTCGATCGACATGGAGATGGCCTTGCGGAGGTCCGCGTTCTGGAAGGCCTTGTTGTACTTGATCGGGAAACCGATGTAACCGACGGCCGAGTCGGCCTCGTCGATGTAACGGCCCGGCAGGTCCTTGTGGTACGTCGGCAGACCCGAGGTGGGGATCGTCAGCAGGCTGTCGAGGTTGCCGGCGACGAGGTCCTTGTAGGCGGTGTCCAGGTTCGAGTAGACCTTGAAGTTGACACCCTTGACCTCGATCTTCGAGGCGTCCGGGTACTTGTCGTACTTCGTGGTGTCGATCTCTTCGTTGTGCTTGAACGTGCCCTTCATCTTGAAGGGGCCGTTGCCGATCGGAGCCTCGCCGAAGCCCTTCGGGTCCTTGAAGAACGCCTTGGGCAGCGGGACGAACGCGGTGAAGGACAGCTGCGACGGGAACGCCGAGAACGCACCGGTCAGGGTGACCTGGAGGGTGCTGTCGTCGATCGCCTTCAGACCGGACAGCTTGTCGGTCTTGGGCGTCTTGCCCTCGCCCGGGTTCAGGTCCGCGTAGCCCTGGATGTGGCTGAACAGCGGGTTGGTCTGCTGCGCGTTGGTCTGGTTGGCGCCGTAGTTCCAGGCGTCGATGAAGGACTGGGCGGTGACCTTCTCACCATTGTGGAACGTGTAGCCCGACTTGAGCTTGATCGTCCAGACCTTGTTGTCCTTGGACTCGATCGACTGCGCCATGGCGTCGACGACCTTGTTGTCGGCGTCGAGCTTGGTCAGACCCGTGAAGAGGGCGTTGATGACCTGGCCGCCCTCGGTCTCGTACGTGTTGGTGGGAACCAGGCTGTTCTGCGGCTCGCCGATTTCCACCGACACGACGCCGTTGCCCTTGCCGCTGCCGGAGCTGCCGTCGTCCCCCCCGCCGCCGCAGGCCGTCGCACCCAGCGCCACAACGGCGGCTATCGCAACCCACTTGGCGCTCTTGGCACCACGCATGGGGCTCCTCCTCATGAGTCCATTGATTCACCGCAGAAGGAAGCACACGACACTTCGCCGTCACCGGCGCCTGAAACCGTGAGGTGTACTCCCCGCGCTCGCAGGTCAGCGCCACCCAGCGCATGACCCGTAGATCCGAGCTCTACGCGCCTAACTATCTGCCATGCGCCATGACCGAACCACACTCATAAGGTCTCGGTTCGATCACACCTGATGCGAACATCTTCCAAAATCCGGACAAAGGGTTTGCAGAAAGATCCCTGCGAAACGGACTTGTTACACACCTATCGGGCCTGAATGTTCGTTTACCGAACTCAAGTCGGGTGAAAATCCAGTTGCAGAATCCCGGAAAGTGCGCTTGGACACAGACGGGGCGCATGCTGCCAGCAGCGTAGTGCCGTGCGGTCCCCCCTTACGGATCCACGACGAGAATTAGGGTTTTCCCTACCTCCCGCTCAACACGAAGCCGGGCACCCCGCAATGCGGAGTGCCCGGCTTCCTGCTGGAACGGCGTGCGTCAGCCGTGCTTGGCGCGGCTGGCGGTGCGACCGCGCTCCTTCTGGTCCAGGACGACCTTGCGGATACGCACGGCCTCCGGGGTCACCTCGACGCACTCGTCGTCACGGCAGAACTCCAGCGACTGCTCCAGGGAGAGCTTGCGCGGCGGGACGATCGCCTCGAACGTGTCGGCCGACGACGACCGCATGTTCGTGAGCTTCTTCTCCTTGGTGATGTTCACGTCCATGTCGTCGGAGCGCGAGTTCTCGCCGACGATCATGCCCTCGTACACCTCGGTGCCGGGGTCGGTGAACAGCACACCGCGCTCCTGGAGGTTCGTCATCGCGAAGGCGGTGACGGCGCCGGAGCGGTCGGCGACCAGCGAGCCGTTGTTACGCGTGGTCAGCGGGCCGAACCACGGCTCGTGGCCCTCGTGGATGGAGTGGGCGATGCCCGTGCCGCGCGTGCCGGTCAGGAACTCGGTCCGGAAGCCGATGAGGCCGCGGGACGGGACGACGAACTCCAGGCGGACCCAGCCGGAGCCGTGGTTCGACATGTTGTCCATACGGCCCTTGCGGACGCCCATGAGCTGCGTGACCGCGCCCATGTGCTCCTCGGGCACGTCGATCGTCATGCGCTCGACCGGCTCGTGCACCTTGCCGTCGACGAGCTGGGTGACCACCTGGGGCTTGCCGATGGTCAGCTCGAAGCCCTCGCGGCGCATCTGCTCGACCAGGATGGCGAGCGCCAGCTCACCACGGCCCTGGACCTCCCAGGCGTCCGGACGGTCGGTGTCGAGCACGCGGAGCGAGACGTTGCCGACCAGTTCGCGGTCGAGGCGGTCCTTGACCTGGCGGGCGGTGACCTTGCGGTCCTTGACCGCGGCCTTGTTGTCGGCGCCCTTGCCGGTGCCGCCGCGGCCGACCAGCGGCGAGGTGTTGGTGCCGATGGTCATCGAGATCGCGGGCTCGTCGACCGTGATCAGCGGCAGCGGGATCGGGTTCTCGGGGTCGGCGAGGGTCTCGCCGATCATGATGTCCGGGATGCCGGCGACCGCGCAGATGTCACCCGGTCCCGCCATCTCGGCGGGCTTGCGGGTGAGCGCCTCGGTCATCAGCAGCTCGGTGATGCGGACGTTGGACATCGTGCCGTCGCGCTTGATCCACGTGACGGTCTGGCCCTTGCGCAGCTCGCCCTGCTCGACCCGGAGCAGCGCGATACGGCCGAGGAAGTTGTCCGCGTCCAGGTTGGTGACGTGCGCCTGGAGCGGGGCCGCCACGTCGTACTCGGGAGCCGGGACGTGGGACAGGATCGTGGAGAAGAACGGCTCCAGGCTGTCGCTGTCGGCCGGGACGGTGCCGTCCTCCGGCTTGGTCAGCGAGGCCACACCGTCACGCGCGCACGCGTAGACGATCGGGAACTCGATCTGGTCCTCGTCGGCGTCGAGGTCGAGGAAGAGGTCGTAGGCCTCGTTGACGACCTCGTCGATGCGCGAGTCGGGGCGGTCCGTCTTGTTGATGCACAGGATGACGGGCAGCTTGGCCTGGAGCGCCTTGCGCAGCACGAAGCGGGTCTGGGGCAGCGGGCCTTCGGAGGCGTCGACGAGCAGCACCACCGCGTCCACCATCGACAGACCGCGCTCGACCTCGCCGCCGAAGTCGGCGTGGCCCGGGGTGTCGATGATGTTGATGGTGACGACCTCGCCACCGTCCTTCGGGTGGTACTTCACGGCCGTGTTCTTGGCCAGGATCGTGATGCCCTTCTCACGCTCCAGGTCGTTGGAGTCCATCATGCGGTCGTCGAGCGACTCGGCGGCGTGCGCGGCGAAGGCACCGGCCTGCTTCAGCATGGCGTCGACGAGGGTCGTCTTGCCGTGGTCGACGTGGGCGACGATGGCGACGTTGCGGATGTCGTGGCGCGTGGCCATGGTGCGGCGTACTCCCGGAGTATGAGGAAGGGGCTTGCGCGTACATCGGTGTCCGCGCACCCTGCCGGGCTGAACACGCCACGGCCTCACCCCATGGTACGGGGTGAGGCCGTGGCGGCATCCCGGGGCCGTGGGTGCGGGCCCGGGAGGGGGTCGGTCAGGCGCCCTTCGTGGCGGCCGAGCCGGTTTCGCAGGAGAGCCGGGCGGCCTGCCGGGCGATCCGCGCATCCATCGTCTCGCCGCAGTCGAGGACTCCGCTCAGGTCGACAGTCCAGCTCCGCGCGTGCCCGGTGGTGGTCCGGCCGTCCGGGCAGGAGTAGCGGAAGTCGCCCGTCACCTCCCGCACCCCGTCGTAGGTCACGTAGTCTCCGGCGCCGTCGAGTCTGACAGCGCCGTTGTCCAGGGCCGGGGCCTTGGCGTGCACGTCGGTGAAGGCGTGGGTGGTGCCGCTGTCGTCGTCCGCCAGGGTGCGGGCCGTGGAGTCGATCTCACCGATCTTCTTGCCCAGCGAGAAGAGAACCTCGGCCGGCGAGAGCGCCGGACCCTGGGTCCGCACCGAGGGCCGCGGGGTGTACACGCGTTCCAGCGGGTTCCTCAGCGCGCCGCCGCCGGCACCCAGCCGTTCGTTCTCGGAGACCCCCGTCAGCCGGTCCGACTTCTTGACCGCGGACCAGCTGAACGTGCCGTCTCCGCACGCCTTCGCGGCCGCCGTACCGGTTCCGCTCGCGCCCCCGCCCGGACGGCCGTCCCCGCCGCCGGTGCCGCCGGTGCAGGCCGTCAGGCCCGCTGCCAGCACCAGCGAGGCCAGTCCTGTCGCCCAGATCCGTTGTCCGTCACCGCGCATACGTCCGCTCCATGTCCCCCGTGCGGGAGCGATCGGCGCCCACAGCACCGACCGCTGTCCCCGTGATCCTGCGGGTGCCGAACGTATGGCGGCAAGCAATTTGAGTAACGCCTGAGCTACGGCGCCGGTCAGCCGGCCGGTGACGCACTCGCCGACGGCTTCGCGCCCTTCTTCAGGAACCCCATGTCCTGGTAGACCGGCGTCTGGAAACCGAACGCGCCTACGTTCACCAGCCCCTTCCTGGCCCCCACGATCTGCGGCCGCTGGTACAGCGGCAGCGACCCGGCCGACGCCCAGATCCGCGAGTCCGCCTTCCGCAGCAGCCCGTCCGCCTCGTCCTCGTCCAGCGCCCCGAGCGCCTGGTCGAAGAGCTGGTCCACCTGGTCGGTGCCCACCCTCGTGTAGTTCTGCTCCACGTTCAGCGACCCGTCGGCGGCCGGCACCGGCTTCGCGTAGATCGGCCGCGCGTCCGTCGCCGGGAACGCGGACGACGGCCACGAGTACAGCGCGAGGTCGTACTGCCCGGAGGCGATGTGGTCCTTGAAGTAGCTCTCGTCGGAGACCTTGGTGATCTCGGTCTGGATGCCGACCGCCGCCAGCATCTGCCGGATCCGCTCGGCGACGTCCTGGAGCGTCTGCGACCCCGGCCCCGACGGCAGCACGAACCGCAGGCTCAGCGCCTTGCCGTCCTTGGCCAGCGGTGCGGCCGCGGCCTGCGCCCCCTTGGGCACGGCCGTGCCCTTCGGCGCGTATGCCCCGGGCGCCCCGTGGGCGTGGTCCTTCTGGTGGTCGCGGGTGTCCTTGTCGTCGGGGGTGTCGGGGCTCTTGTCGTCCTCCCCGACGATGAACTGCCCGTCGTCCCCGTCGCCGGAGTCGTCGCCCTTGCCGCCCTTCTCACCCTTCTCGGACTTACCTGTCTTGTCACCGTTCCCGCTCTGCGCGCCGGCCGCCTTGTCCCCGGCCTTGATCGGCCCGCCGGCCACCCATCCCGCGTCGGCGAGCAGCGCCTGCGCCTCGTGGGTGTCGAGGCCGCCGATCGACCCGCTGCTGTCGGCGTAGGCGGCCTGCCCGGACAGGGCGAGGTGGCTGCCGACCGGCACGGCGGGGAGCCCCAGCGGGGTCAGCACCAGCTTGGCGAGTGTCTGGCGGTCGAGGGCGCGTGCGACGGCCCGGCGCACCCGCTCGTCGGCGAGGGGGCCCTCGGAGCCGTTCAGGGCGAGCTGGGTGAAGGCGGGCTCCAGGGACTTGCGGACCTCGAACGCGCGCAGCTCCTGCTGCTGCTCCAGCCACTTGGAGATGGTCTTGCGGAGCTTCTTCGGCCCCTTGGGCAGCCGCTCCTCGTCCATGCCGAGGGTGAGCGCCCAGGAACGCAGCTTCCTCGCGGAGGTCTTCCCGGCGCCCTGCAACGGCGTGCCGGTGCCCTTGTCCCGTCCGGCGATGATGATCCGCTGGGCCTCGGAGGCGTCGATGTCGGCGACGTCGACCGTGCCGGCGGCGAGCGCGGTGGCCCGCTTCTCCCGGTCCACGGCGTGCAGGTCGATCTCGTCGAGCTTGGCCGGGCGGCCCCACCAGCGCGGGTTGCGGGTGAGGACCACGTCCTTCTTCGCGGTGTCGACCTTGTCGACCCTGAAGGGTCCCGCGGTGACCGTGAGCTTCCGGCGGGCGCCGTCGTTGAAGGCGTCCGGGGTGCCCATGACCTCCTTGGGATAGAGCGGCGAGAACAGCGACTTCCAGTCGGCGTAGGGCCGCTCGAAGGTGACCCGGACCTCCAGGTCGTTGGCGCCGCGCTCGATCTTGCCGATGCGGTCGTAGCCGGCGTTGCGGGCGGTCCAGTAGGCGGAGTCCTTGCCGGACAGGGCGCGCCACTGGGCGGCGAAGTCGGCGGCGCCGATCTCCCGGCCGTCGCTCCAGACGGCCTGCTGGTTGAGCTTGTAGAGGACGACCTGGCGCGGCTCGGTCTCGATGACCTTCGCGGACTCCAGGTAGTCGGGGTCACGGACCGGGCGGCCGGTGGCGTCGATGGTGAACATCGACGGCAGGACCGCCTGGGCGACCCGGGTGGTGCCCGCGTCGGCGTCGGCCTGGAAGGTGTTGAGGGTCTCCGGTACGGCGTCCACGGCCCACTTCAGGGCGCCGCCCTCGGCGACCGAGTCACGGGCGACCGCCGCGATGTCCTGTCCGGCCAGCGGCTTGCTGCCCTCGTCGTCGGAGCCGCAGCCCGCGAGGAAGGGCACCGCGAGCACGCCCGCGGTCAGGAACGTGACGGAACGCATGACCGCACTGCGGCCAGGCCTGGGTCCGACGCCGTGGTGGGACATCTCTGCTACCTCCGGGAGGCCCGGTGACACGGGTGGGGTCTGTTCACATTTGGGGGTATTTTGGAGTTGATCACATGTACGTCAGAAGTACGGACCCCACTGAAATGGACGGGGTCCGTCGGCCGGGGACGACACGGCGGCGAGGACTGCCAAAGGCCACCCGTGCGGCGCAACGCCCACCCGGGCAGCGCACCGGGCGGCACCCCTCGCGGCGGCGCCCGTTCCCGGCGCACACAGAGCGCGTGCGGGCGTGCGACGGAGGCGCGCAATCCGCCAATCGCTGCACATGCCTTCACACCGGTAGGTGTGACGCGCAACACTCGCAGGCGCATGAACGTTGCCGCCTTGGACGGTGAAGTCCGCGGAAGTGAGGTCACGTCATGTCCGTGCACGACGACCTGACATCAGTACAACGGTGCCTGGACGACCTGAACCGGTCCGTCGGCCGCCTGGAGCAGCAGCTCGGGAGCGGCGGACTGGAGATGCGCCGCGTCCGTACCGACGCCGATCACCTGCGCGAGAGCGTGGCGCTGCTGCGGGAGACGGCCCACGCCGGCACCCCGAGCAAGCGCCCCGAGCTCGTCACCATCTCCGACGACCCCTACGACATCAACCTGTGGACGGACACGGACGACGAGGGTCTCGGCGCCCGCGACCGGCGCGCACCGTAGGAGGCGTGACCGGCACCCGCCGGCAGGCGCGCTGCCCGCAGGCCCCGACCCCCGAACCGACCGGAGTCATCCATTGGCCACTGGTACGGAACCACATCCGAAGAGCGGCGGCGTACGCACCGGTACGCGCGCCGCGATCTCCGCCCCGCACCTGCGGACCGACCGCTGGTGGCTGGCACCCGCCGTCACCGCGGCCGGTCTGTTCGCGTTCGTCGTGTACTCGACCTGGCGCGCCTTCGCCAACGCGGACTACTACTCGGCGCCGTACGTCTCGCCGTTCTACTCGCCCTGTCTGGCCGAGAACTGCAAGAACATGCCGTCCGGCCCGAACGCCGACCTCTTCGGCAGCTGGTGGGCGATCTCCCCGGCGATCATCATCCTGATCTTCCCGCTGGGCTTCCGCCTGACCTGCTACTACTACCGCAAGGCGTACTACCGCAGCTTCTGGGCGTCCCCGCCCGCCTGCGCGGTGGCCGAGCCGCACGCGAAGTACAGCGGTGAGACCCGCTTCCCGCTGATCCTGCAGAACGTCCACCGGTACTTCTTCTACTTCGCCCTGCTGGTCGCCGGCGTACTGACCTACGACACGGTCCTGTCCTTCCGGGACACGCACGAGAACTGGGGCCACATGGGCCTCGGCACCGTGGTCTTCCTGGTCAACATCGTGCTGATCTGGGCGTACACCCTGTCCTGCCACTCCTGCCGGCACATCGTCGGCGGCAAGCTCAAGCACTTCTCCAAACACCCCGTGCGCTACAAGGCGTGGCAGTTCGTCGGCCGGCTCAACGACCGGCACATGCAGCTCGCCTGGGCGTCGTTGGTGAGCGTGGCGCTCGCCGACTTCTACGTCTTTCTCGTCGCGTCCGGCGCCTTCGACGATCCGAGGTTTTTCTGATGCCCGTGGTGGACCGGCAGGAGTGGGACGTCGTCGTGGTCGGGGCCGGCGGGGCCGGGCTGCGCGCCGCGATCGAGGCACGCGAGCGGGGTGCCCGTACGGCGGTGATCTGCAAGTCGCTGTTCGGCAAGGCGCACACGGTGATGGCCGAGGGCGGTATCGCGGCGGCCATGGCCAATGTCAACGAGCACGACAACTGGCAGGTCCACTTCCGCGACACCCTGCGCGGCGGCAAGTTCCTCAACCAGTGGCGGATGGCCGAACTGCACGCCACGGAGGCCCCGGACCGGGTCTGGGAACTGGAGACCTGGGGCGCCCTGTTCGACCGTACGAAGGACGGCAAGATCTCCCAGCGCAACTTCGGCGGCCACGAGTACCCGCGCCTGGCGCATGTCGGGGACCGCACCGGTCTTGAGCTGATCCGGACCCTGCAGCAGAAGATCGTCTCGCTCCAGCAGGAGGACAAGAAGGAGACCGGCGACTACGAGTCCCGCCTGAAGGTCTTCCAGGAGTGCACGGTCACCCGGATCCTGAAGGACGGCCGCCGGGTGTCGGGGGTCTTCGCGTACGACCGGGAGAGCGGCCGTTTCTTCGTCCTCGAAGCGCCCTCCGTCGTCGTCGCGACCGGGGGCATCGGCAAGTCCTTCAAGGTGACGTCGAACTCGTGGGAGTACACCGGCGACGGGCACGCGCTCGCCTTGCTCGCCGGGGCGCCCCTGCTCAACATGGAGTTCGTGCAGTTCCACCCGACGGGCATGGTCTGGCCGCCGTCGGTGAAGGGGATCCTGGTCACGGAGTCGGTGCGCGGCGACGGAGGGGTGCTGCGCAACTCCGAGGGCAAGCGGTTCATGTTCGACTACGTCCCGGACGTCTTCAAGGAGAAGTACGCCGAGTCCGAGGAGGAGGGCGACCGCTGGTACGAGGACCCGGACCACAACCGGCGTCCCCCGGAACTGCTCCCCCGCGACGAGGTCGCCCGTGCGATCAACTCCGAGGTGAAGGCGGGCCGCGGCTCCCCGCACGGCGGGGTCTTCCTGGACGTGTCGACGCGGATGCCGGCCGAGGTGATCCGGCGCCGGCTGCCCTCCATGTACCACCAGTTCAAGGAGCTGGCGGACGTCGACATCACGGCGGAGGCGATGGAGGTCGGGCCGACCTGCCACTACGTGATGGGCGGGGTCGCGGTGGACTCCGACACGGCGGCGGCGCGCGGGGTACCCGGGCTGTTCGCGGCCGGTGAGGTGGCCGGCGGTATGCACGGCTCCAACCGGCTCGGCGGCAACTCCCTGTCCGACCTGCTGGTGTTCGGGCGCCGGGCGGGCTGGCACGCGGCCGACCACGCGGCTGACCTCGGCGCCCGGCCGGCGGTGGACGACGAGCAGATCGACGCGGCGGCGGCCGAGGCACTGCGGCCCTTCTCGGCCGAGAGCCAGGAACCGGACTCCGGCCCGCCGGAGAACCCGTACACCCTCCACCAGGAGCTCCAGCAGTCCATGAACGACCTGGTCGGCATCATCCGCCGGGAGGGCGAGATGGAGCAGGCCCTGGAACGGCTCGCCGCGCTGCGGGTCCGGGCCCGCCGGGCCGGGGTGGAGGGGCACCGCCAGTTCAACCCGGGCTGGCATCTCGCCCTGGACCTGCGGAACATGCTGCTGGTCAGCGAGTGCGTGGCCCGGGCGGCCCTGGAGCGCACCGAGTCGCGCGGCGGCCACACCCGCGAGGACCATCCGGCGATGGACCGCGACTGGCGCCGGATCAACCTGCTCTGTGAACTGGCCGACCCCACGGTCGGGCCGGCGGCCGCCGACCCGGCGCGCGGCCAGATCGCCCTCACCCGCGAGACCACCGACCCCATCCGCGCCGACCTGCTCGCCCTCTTCGAGAAGGAGGAGCTGGTCAAGTACCTCGCCGAAGAGGAGCTGTACGAATGAGCGGCTACACGGCCCACTTCAGGGTGTGGCGAGGCGACGTCGAGGGCGGCGGCCTGGAGGACTTCAAGGTCGAGGTGAACGAGGGCGAGGTGGTCCTGGACATCATCCACCGCATCCAGGCCACCCAGGCCTCCGACCTGGCGGTCCGCTGGAACTGCAAGGCGGGCAAGTGCGGTTCGTGCTCGGCGGAGATCAACGGCCGTCCGCGCCTGATGTGCATGACCCGGATGTCCGTCTTCGAACGGGACGAGACCCTCACGGTCACCCCGCTGCGCGCGTTCCCGGTGATCCGCGACCTGGTCACGGACGTCGGCTTCAACTACCAGAAGGCCAGGGAGGTGCCGTCGTTCGTACCGCCGGCCGGAGTGGGTCCCGGCGAGTACCGGATGTTCCAGGAGGACGTGGACCGGTCGCAGGAGTTCCGCAAGTGCATCGAGTGCTTCCTGTGCCAGGACACCTGCCATGTCGTCCGCGACCACGAGGAGAACAAGACGGCGTTCGCCGGGCCGCGTTTCCTGATGCGGGTCGCGGAGCTGGACATGCACCCGCTGGACGCGGCCGACGCGTCCGGCCTGGACCGCAAGCGCACGGCCCAGGACGAACACGGTCTCGGCTACTGCAACATCACCAAGTGCTGCACGGAGGTGTGCCCCGAGGGCATCCACATCACCGACAACGCGCTGATCCCCCTGAAGGAGCGGGCCGTGGACCGCAAGTACGACCCGCTGGTGTGGCTCGGCTCGAAGATCAGGAGGCGCCCCGCAGGAGGCTGAGCGCCTGCCGGAGGTTGAACTCGGCGATGTCCCGCATCGGTTCGCGCTCCGGGAAGTCGCCGTCCAGCAGCCTGAGCGGCCCGGCGACGAGGTTGAGGTGCATCGCGAGCCGGTACAGCTCCATGCGGTCCTCGTCGAGGTCGGCGGTGCGCAGCACGTCGTAGGCGGGCCCGAAGCGCAGCTGGAGGAAGACGTGCTCCCATTCGGCGTCGAAGTACATCAGGCCTTCGATGTCGATGAGCGCGGGATCGCCCTCCTCGGTCACCAGGACGTGGTCCGGGCCGAGTTCGCCGTGCACGAGGGAGACGTGGTCGCGCGGCTCGATCACGTCGTACAGCTCCCGGACCCGCTCCGACAGCGCCTGGCGGACCTCCCGCACCCGGGAGTCCCGTTCGGCCACCTCCGCGATGTCGTGCAGGGCCCGGTCCGCGACGACCTGCTCGCAGGAGCTGCCGAGCGGCTTGCCGCCCTCCTCCACCAGGGCGGCCTTGCCGTACCCCGGGGACACGCACTCCCGGAGCACGCCGAGCGTCCCGGCCAGCCGGGCCAGCGGCACCCGGGCCGCGCCGGGGTCGCTGCGCAGCAGCACCTCCAGGCTGCCGCCGCGCACGTCCTCGACGACCGCCGCGTACGAGGACAGGTACTCGGCCTCCTCGTCGGCGAACAGCAGCCGCGGGGTGCGCACCCCGAGTTCGGTCAGCCGGTCGTGGGCCGACAGGAAGAGGCCGAGCCCGGAGGCGTGGGCGAAGGGGTCGCGGATGTCGGCGTCGGCGGGGCCCCAGTAGTCCTCCTCCGGGGACCAGACGTAGGCGATCGCCGACCTGCCGTTGTCGAGGGCGAGCCGGTAGACGCCTTTCTTGGAGCCACCGCGCAGCCGGGTGACGGCGGCGGGGGCACGGCCGAGGGCCTCGCGGGCGAGCGGCGCGAGGTCGTCACGGGTGAGGTGGGCACGAGCGGTTGTCATGACGTACGAACCCAGTCCTTCCGATAAGAGGTCCAGTCATCCTCGGTGGCGGCGAAGTCGACGTACAGGGCGACGCCGAAGTTAGCGCGATCCGCGTCCGTGCGGGACAGTCCCAGCCGAACCCCTCGCACGGCCGCCGGCACGGTCTCCGCGTGCGCCCAGTGGCCGAAGCGGTTCTCGTGGTAGAAGGGCAGACCCATGAGGAGGTCGGTGTCTGCCGGGGTGACCTCCAGCGCAAGGCTGGTCTGCTGCGCGACGTACCCGCCGTACAGGCTCTGCAGGGGCTGCATGGTGTCGTACGACATCACCGCGATCTGGTCCACCCGGCGGGCGACTTGCCCGAAATACTCCTGTGACCACCATTTGGGATGACCGGTGACGGTACCCCAGAAGGAGTGAAAAGCGGGGAGCGGGTCGATCTGGTGTGCGGCGACGGAGAGCAGCGGGGTCACCGGCCGCAGCGCGTCGAGGAGAGCCAGGTAGTTCCGGTCACCGGAGTGCAGGGGCTCCAGGTCGAAGTGGACCCCGTCGAAGCCGGCCGCGATCACCTGCCGGGTCGACGCGACGACGGCGGCACGCGTCCGCGCCTTCTCCAGGTGCATGGCGTACGGCTTCTCGGGCGCGATCTCGTCCCCGAGCCAGGCCTGGACGCGGACGCCGGGAAGTTTTCGATGCACGGCCGTTATCAGCCAACGGGCCTTGGGATAGGCCGTTCTGGGCAGCGTGCCGTTGTGTTCCAGTGGTCCGGCATGGACGTAGAGGTCGCGTATGCCGGTGTCCGCGAGCCGGGCGGCGAGGGCGGTGACGTCGGCGTCGCTCTTACGGCCGTCGACCCAGGCGTGCCCGAGCCAGAGGGCGTCCTTGTCCCGGGTGCGGGTGCCGGACTTCGGGTCGCCGGTGTAGTTGACGCGGAGGGCGGTCTCGGCGATGAGGAGCGGAAGGACCAGGAGCAGGACCGCGGCGAGCCCGATACGCCGGGCCCAGCGGACCCAGGAGGCTCTCTTCCGGACGGCGGGCGCCTCCGGCGCGCCCTCCCCCGTCCCCTCCCCCTCCGACTCTGATTCCGTTGCCATCGGTAGTCCCCCTGTTCTCGTCGTCCCCCGCCCGTCCCCGCCCCGGTCGCGAAGCCGACAGGCTGCCCATACGCTCCGAAATGTGACGTCATCCTTGATCCGGGGCCGTCCGAGGCACGCCGCCGGGCACATAGGCGTGCGGGTGGGGCATGCCGTGCTGGGCGGGGTGGCCGGAGCGGTCTGGCTGGTGTTGCCGGTGATGACGACCACCGCTCAAGATCCGGTTCCCGTGGCGGCGCGCGAGCCGGTCGCCGCGGCCCGGGCGGACGGGGCGTCGACCGCCGACTACGTCATGCCGCTGATCGCGGTGGCGGCCGCCGGTGCGCTGGGCGGCTACGGGTACGTGCGGCGGGTCCGGCGGTCCCGCTCGCGGACCACCCCCGGGATCGTCTCCGCCGCCCCGCCGACGCCGTCGCCGGTCGATGTCGAGCGGCAGGCGCGGGCCGCCCTGGTCCTGGCCGACGACTGCGTCCGCACCAGCCGGGAGGCGCTCGGGTACGTCGCCGGATGCGACTCCGCCGTAGCGGCGCTGCGGGCGGCCGGGACCGAGCTGTCGGCCGCGTTCGCGATATGGCGGCGGTACGAGGAGGGGATACCCGGGGACGACACCGGCCGGCGGCAGGCGCTGGTGGGGGTGGTGGGGCGGTGCGCGGAGGCGGGGCGGCAACTGGACGCGGCGGCGGAGGGGTTCGACGCCGGGTGGGGTGCGGGGGACGCGCTGGCGGTGGCCGAGGGGCGGTTCCGGGAACTGACCGCGCGCACGGGCGGGGTGGCGAGTGCGCTGACGGAGGCGGCCGAGCGGTACGGGAGCGGGGCCGTCGCCGCCGTGGTGGGGTACGTCGAACAGGCCAAGGACCGGCTGGTGTTCGCGACCGGACGGCTCAACCGGGCCCGCCAGGACGCCGATTCGGGCGACGGCGACGGGTTCCGGCGTGCCCTGCGTGCCGCGGAGGGGGCGGTGGCACAGGCCGGGGTGCTGCTGGACGGGGTGGCCCGGCTCACGGCGGAACTGCGGACGGCGGCGGGCCTGGTGCCGGCCGCGCTCACGGGCGCGGAGGCGGAACTGGCGGGCGTCCGGGTACCGGCCGCACCGTCGCGCCTGGCCCACGCCCACACCGTGCTGGCCGCCGTGCGGGAGGAGCTGACCGGTGGGCCCTACGACCCGCTGGACGCCCTGCGCCGGGTCGTACGGGCGGTGGAGGGGGCCGGGGGCGGGCGGTCCGGGGTGATCGCCGCCGGGGCGGACCTGGTGGCGCGGAGCGCGCTGGAGGCGGCGGACGACTTCGTCGGGGTGCATCGGGGGGCGGTGGGAGCGGAGGCACGGGCACAGCTGGCGGAGGCGCGGCGGGCCGCTCCCGCGGACGCCGACCGGCTGGCGCGGCGGGCCCGGGAGCTGGCCGGACAGGACGTACGGACGCACGGCAACCCCTACGCCGGGGAGGCGGCCCACGAGAGCGGGCTCACGGGTGCGGTGCTGGGGGGCGTGTTGTTGGGCGAGGAGGGGGACGGGGGGCCGGTGGTGGCGTTCGGCGGGCCGGAGACACGGACGCGGTTGCGCTAGCCGCGAGAGGCCGTCGGGCGTCCGCGGGTACGCGGGGGCCGTTCGCGCAGTTCCCCGCGCCCCTTTCAGGGGCGTCAGCCGTACCGCCCCTGAAAGG
>NZ_JBHXSK010000081.1:0-37844 GCF_042716195.1 Streptomyces sp. NPDC058683 | reverse complement strand
GCCGCCCTGTGCATACCTCACCCGCACTGGACTACCGGCTCGGAGGGCCCGATGTCCGACGAACGGGACCGACATCACGCTTTCAGGTTCAGTAGTGTCACCAGCAGTGCCACCCCGCCCCCGATGCCCATCATCGCCACGCGATGATCAGCTCTCCTGATGGTGAAGGGGGATCCCGACAACGATGGTCACCGGGACAAGCAGGAGTGCCGGTCCCGGTACCGGGGTGCGCATAGTTTCGGTAGCCGCTGTAGCAACGCCTGCCATGAGCGTGAGCAGTATCAACAGCCACCAGCGCGACCCCGAGGCAAGCAGCGCTGCCGTAGACATGGCGATGACGAGAGGCGTAAAGGCGATCACCGTGCGTGCACGATGTACGTATGGCTCACCACGCGCATAGAGGACAGTCATGGGGCCGGCCAGGGCCATGACCGCAGAGCCGGCGTCGTAGAAGATCCACACGCCGACGTCGCAGCCCAGGGCGGCCGGGATATAACGGGCCGCCGTGTCCAGTTCAGCGACTGCGAAGATGACGGCATCAACGCAGTGACTGAGCCTCTTTCATCCTGTGAGTGAGCCATTCAGTTGGCTGTTGCGTGCCTCGGTTAGAGAGGTGGCGCTCGGTATTGACCCGCTCGGTTGTGTCGCCGCTTTCGGTTCGTCAGAGCGCAGATTCGGGCCGAGTGAAGCCCATGCCGTCCTCAGGCGGTGTCTGCCGGGTGGTGCGGCATGATGGCGGCCATGCGTAGAGAAGGGGACGGGAGGCTCCGCCGACTGTGGTCGTGGCGCACACGCGACGAGTCGGCGCTCGCCGCGATCGAGGCCGAGATCACTGCTTTCGGTGAGGCCCTGAACGCTCATTCCTTCCATCCCGGCCAGCCCGGTGCCACAGAGGCGATGCATGCTGAGCTGGCGCGTGCCCTCGATGCGTATGAGCAGGCGACGCGGGACTTCGGCGGTGGCCGGAACCGGGCGGACGCGCTCGACGCCCTGCGCGCACTGGACGAGGGCAGGCACGCGCTGGCCTGTCTGGATGCCCTGCTCGCCGGCGGGCCGCTGCCCGAGCGCATGCCGCTGTGCTTTTTCGACGCCCGGCACGGGCGGGCCGTCCGGCAGGTCAGGTGGGTGCCTCCCGGGGGTATCGCCCGCGACATCGCCGTGTGCTCGGCGGATGCGGTGCGCCTGGCGGAGAGCCCGAGCCTGATCGCTCCGCGGCCTGAGCCGGTCAGCAGGTTCTCCGGCGCACAGCCGCGTACGGTCAAGTTCCCGAGAACGACGCCGGTGAGCGTTCCCCAGGAGCGGGTCAGCGGGAAGGGAAGCAGCGGCGAGCAGATGCAGCAGCTGGCGATGCCGTCGTACCGGCCGGCCCTCATGGTCTTCTCGACGAACGAGCGGGCCCCGGTCGACCTGCGTTTCGAGGACAGGAAGGGACGCTCCTCACGGCTTTACCGGCTGGCAGGCGACGGCAGCGCCGTCACCGCCCGGATTCCGCTGCCGGAGGCGAAGGGGGCAGTCGCCTTCCGGGTGTTTGCCGCCGGTGGCCGGGAGACGTGGACGGCGGCCCCGGCACCACTGCGAGAAGTCCCCCGCTTCCACGACGAGATCAACGGCACCGGCTCCGATGTCGTGCACTACCGGGGAGAGCCGGTTCCGGGTGTTCTGCGGTATCAGGGACCGAGCGTGATCCAGTTGGAGGCTCTGGACGACCGGCTCGCCTACCGGGTGACGGTGGCCAAGGGCAGTTCCGGAGAGCACACATTCCAGTGGCCGGGCCGCGGCTACTACCAGGTGCGCTCGGCCGGGGCGTGGAGTCTGTCCACCATGTGACAGAAACGCGGTCAGATGCCTGCCCTCCGGCAAATCGAGATGCGCAAAGTGGCCAACCGGCGATCCGTCACGACTTCAGTCGTGCGAGGCCACGCTCGACTGACGCCCGTGCTGCGGACGGCGCTCGGTTAACGATTGCTGGATTGGCGTGAGGTCACAGCCCGGCGGGCGTCCGGGGCGTTGTCACCCACGGGCCAGCTCCCATATATGCACGGTCGGCGAGGACCGGGATGTCCTGGCGTTCGCAGATGCGGAAATCCGGCGGGTGCGGGCCACGGTCAGGTCGTGCTCGCGGCCCGGCTGTCGCCGACGCACGGTGAGGTCATGGGCATCCGATCGGAACGGTGCACCGACACAGAGACGGAGAAAGGCATGAAAGGAGCCACTGAGTCCACCCGCCATGAACTGCTGTGCAGGGGTCCCATTCCGGAAGCAGGACCATCCTGTTGGCTGAGTTGCAGTCGAGGCACGTAAGCCCAAACCCTCCCAGCCAGAACCCGAGAAGGCTGGAGATGCGGATAGTCACGGTGCCGCCCAGGACGGCCGCCGGCAGGCGGTGACGCGTCGACCAAACCCGCCAGACATGCATGACCTGATCTCAATCACGCGCAGATACTCCCGGAATCAACCTTGCCGGTGCAGGCCTCACAATTTCCGCCATCACGATCTCTCACCCAGATCGGCATATACGTCAGAATATTGACACTAGAGGCAACAAGAAAGAGCCGCCCATCCCTTTCCCACCCGTGCCGATCGCAGGCCACGCGCACGGCGCAGCCGGTATCGCATATGGCAGCTTCTAGGCTCATACGGTGACGTTGGTGACGGACGCTGGGGTGCCCAGGGAGCGTTGCCCGTGGCGCGGGAGTCGGCCTGTTCGCCCACCGAGCGAACGGCAGCGTTCGCCCCGCCTCGAAGACAGCGCTTCACCGTGGCCGCCACCCTCGACCGGGATTCAGGTCCTCAGCTGAGACCGTGACGTTGAGCGTACTGAGTCGCCGCAACCCGATCTCGGGAGCCCGTTTTGGAGAAGATTCGGTTGATGTGTGTTTTCACCGTGTTGTGGCTCAGGAAGAGCGTGGCGGCGATCTCGGAATTGGTCAGGCCACCAGCCAGCAGGGCCAGAATCTCCGTCTCCCTGCGCGTAAGACCATCAGGCAGATCTCGGGGGGCCGGTGCATGCGGTACACCTGTGGCGGCAAGAAGCGTCGCCTGGACTTGCGGGTGCAGAACGGAGAGGCCGGCGACAGCGCTGTGCAGCGCCTGAGCGATGTGAAGCCGGTCGGCATCCTTCGTGAGGTAGCTGCGTGCCCCGGCTCGGAGCGTTTCCAGGACAGATCGATCGTCGGCGTAAGTGGTGAGCACGACGATGGCCACCTCGGGGTGTTCGGCGGTCAGGCGCCGGGTCGTTTCGATTCCGTCCAGCACCGGCATGTGCAGATCGAGCAGAATGGCGTCCGGGCGATGGCGGGTCACCTGCTGAAGAGCTTCCTCTCCGTTGCCCGCCGAGCCAACCACGTCGATATCGGGCAGCAAGTCGAGCATGAGTACCAGGCCTTCGCGGACACTGGCCTGGTCATCGGCGACGATCACCCTCAGCGGCGCCGCGGGTCCTTGTCTCCCGTGGACGTGCTGCTGGGCGGCGTCCGGACCTGTGCTGCCCGCTGTCTCGGCGCTGGAGCCCGTCACCGCGGCACCCGTGCTGTCACGACCCACTGTCCATTCTCTGTCTCCGCGGTGAGCGTGCCTCCGAGCAGCAGCAAGCGCTCCTGCATTCCCGTAAGGCCATAACCGCCGTCCAAGGTAGCAAAGGCTGAGCTCGCAGCATGATCGCCGAGCAGATTGCGGATGGACAGCGTCACGCCATTACTCTCGTACTGAAGTCGAATGGCCACCGGGCGGTGTCCGGCATGTTTCGCGGCGTTGGTCAGCGATTCCCGCGTGGTCCGGATCAGGGCCAACGTGCTCTCTGCCGACAACGGCAGAGGGACACCCTCGACCGATAGCTCAACCGCCGTTTCATGACGTTGTCGGTGGTCAGTGACCATCTGCGCAATTTCCTCCTCGAGCGGCAATGGGTCCGCCCGCAGGGCGTGCACGGCACTGCGCGTCTCGCTCAACCCATCTGTGGCGATCCGCTGCGCCACGGCCAACATGCCAACCGCTCGCTGAACATCTTGATGATCCGTCAGCAAGGCGCGTGCGGCCTGGATCTGGATGCCCAGAGCGCCAAGTGAATGCGCAAGGACGTCATGGATCTCGCGCGCGATGCGCGTGCGCTCATCAAGAACGGCCACCCTACGCTGCTCGGCACGCAGCTGTTCAACTTGAGAGAGGAGCGCCGCCGACTGTTCGGCCTTGACCCGATAGGCGCGGCGGTTGTGCCCAACCAACAGTCCCACCATCAGCAGCAGCGGATAGCCGAGCACGATGATGACACCCCCACCGGCGATCAACGCGCTGATCTCGATCGCCAGGACGCCGGCTCCCAAAATGGCCCAACCGGCCGTCAAGGACGTGTCACTGCCGGCGTGGAGTGTGGCGATCACTGCCAGCGCCAGCAGCGGACCGACATGAGGGAGCACCGAGGCCGCCCCCGAGGCCACCGTCATCACCGCGAGGGCCCCGGGCAAAAGAGCCGTGGCCATACTCGGCATTGGTGTTGCTTGGTCGAGGCGCCACCTGAGGACCTCCCACAAAAGCATCGCCACACCAGCCAGTCCGTACGCGGTGATCGCGACAGAAAGCACGGCAGGCTGCATACCAGGCTCAGTAAGGACCGTCACCCCGACCAGCGCGTACGCGCCCGCTCGGATCATCCAGGAGATCGTACGAAGCACACAAGCATGATAGGCAGCCCTTCCAGCGCCCAATCGCATGCCATGGAGTCGCCCCGGAGAATCGCTCACGGCTGAAGGTGCCTACCAGAAGCCCGGCGTCCTTCACTCCGCCCGCTGAGGAAGACCCGTCCGTTCCGCTCGGGAGCGAACGGAACACCGGATGACAGAGCACGGACAGTGATAACAGCGGCCTGTCCGAGCCGGTTGACGCCCAACAACAACAGGATTGACGTAGTCGAGGCCGCGACATGTGCGCCGACAGCACCCGCAACAACGGTCACGAAGACCCGGGACACGATCAGCGCGGCCCACAGCCACAGACCTCGAACGGGAAGCTGTCCCCATAGCCCGCCATCGCGATGCTCCAGGCGCATCGTCGTCCCTTGCGCGACACCAATACCGGCCGCCAGGACAGCGCCGACGGCCAGGCAGGCGACATCGGCTGCCGTAGGGGATGGATGATGCCCCCGGATGCGCACGAATCCCACGACCACCAGCACCATGGGCAGCAGTACCACCCGTCTACCGCGCAGTAGTTCACCTCGCAGTTGGCGTCCGATGACCAGTACCACGATCGCGATCGCAGCCAAGATCTCCAAGGCACTCACGGCGCCTCCTCCTGTCGACTGCGCTCGACGCTAAGCAGTTGCCACACAGGAAACGTCACCCTGGAAGGTGACTGGAGGGGTGACAGCGAGCGCAACCGTGGTACCGCGGCGCGGGGCCCTCTCACCCTCCACATCAACCTCTGCTGTGGCGCGCCACCCCTACTTCGGAGATGAGCCTGGGTTCCACAACTCGCTTCGATCCAAGGAATCCACATCATGTCCAGCCTGAGTCAAGCCATGCTGATCAACGCTCTGGTTCTCTTCGCCGTCCTTGAGGCGGATCTGGGTCCCCACCGGAAGATCAGCCGTTTTCGCATTCTGCGGCCCCTGCTGCTGGCGGGTGCCATCGTTCCTCTCTACGCAACGAACCTCAGCACTCAAGGCGACGGCCTCACCCTCGAGGTCATAGGAACTGTCGCAGGCCTGCTTGCGGGCCTGTGCGCGTCGCGACTCACCCACGTCTATCGCAGCCACCGAACCGGCGGTCCGGTGAGCCGCGCCGGCTGGGGATACGCCTCACTCTGGATCGCAGTGATTGGTGCCCGTGCGGCCTTCTCCTATGGTTCTGAGCACTGGTTCCGGTCACAGCTGGGCCACTGGATGATCGCTCACCACGTCACGTCCGACGCGATCACCGACTCCTTGGTGCTCATGGCGGTGTCCATGACGCTCACACGCACCACAGCATTGGTCACGCGCGCCATCCACGTCGACCGAACGGCAGCGGCGCCAGTCCACAGCTGATGACCAATAGCACCGACGGGCACCTCAACAAATCCCAGATGTTGGTACCTGGCCCTCTTACGCTGTGGCGCAGCAAACCCGCAAAGCGCCAAAACAGGACATAACCCCTGCCACTGCTACTGGTCTCGAAAGAGCGAAGACCGTGGGGAACTTCCAAAGATGAACAATGCTGGCCACAGCGGAGATCCGGCCTCGGGGAGGCAGATTTCGACGCCACCTGCTTGGCTCGATGAGATGACAGAGGCCATTGCGACCGTCATCGTCCTCGAAGTGTTTTCGGCGAGACGAAATGACGCAGCCTTCCTTGCCAAGATGACTCGATTCGTGCGGATGAACGTCGTCACCGTAGCCGCCGCCAACAACCCTGATACGTTCGCCGAGAAACCTGACCCCAAATCCCCCGAAGAGTTTGGCAGTTGGCTGGCCGAGTGCGGGTTCCCTTTGAGCGCGATCCGAGATGCTTACTGGATAGGCATGCGGCAGTTGATTGACCAGTGGGCAAAGAGATACTGGGTCGACCTGATCCCGCATGGCACCAGGGACGAAAAAAGTTTGAGCGACCATGTTTGGGCCTTCACGAGTGCAGTCTTCGACTTCACAGAATCCGGTGCCAGGCGAGCGGAGGGGGCGTACGAGCAGATGCGCGCTGATCTTTACAGTCGCGGCGTCCTGTACCGGCGGGACCTTGTGACGGACGTCCTCACCGGAAATCCGTGCGGCCGCGTTGCGGACATCGAAACGGCGTTGGGTTACCGCATTTCGGGAACGCACATCGGCGTCCTCGTCGATGCACCCGACCACGTAGGGGCGAGCGAGGCACTACGCGCCGCAAAACTCGCCAGCCGTGCCGCCGCCTTCCTGGTCGTCATGCTCGACACTCCTCAACTGGCCGCTTGGTTCAATTACGCTCAAATCGGGAGTGAAACAGTCGCGCTGCTCCATAAGGAGCTCCGCCAGACAGATCTCCGGATATCTGTTGGTCGACCGCATCGAGGCCTTCCGGGATTCATACGTACACACAGACAAGCGAAGCACGTCGAAGAATTGCGGAACGCACTGGACGAGAGTAAGCTATTCCTCTACTACGAAGAGTTCGCCCTCGAAGCCATGTTTTTGCGTGATCTGCCCGCTGCTGCCGCCTTCGCGATTGATGAGCTGGGTGAGCTCGCGGAGCACAGTCCCCGCGCCCGGACTATCCGGCAAACGCTCCTTGCTTGGCTCTCTTCCGGATCGCGCACCGCGACAGCGTCGGAACTCGGCGTCCACGAGAATACCGTAAGGCAGCGGCTGAACTTCGCAGCAGAAGTGCTAGGTCCGGACTTTGTAAGCCGAAGGTCCGAACTTCTCGTCGCACTCAGAGTGTGTCGAGCCGTCGGAACGGAGAGTTTGGCCCTCAAGGCGGCCGGCGCACATTAAATTCTGCGCTCAAAGCTGCGCAGCTAAAGCGAAGCCCCTCCTCCCATGGCGGCAGCAAGGGCCGAAGCTGGGCGCGGGCCAACCGCAAATGTCTGGCCGGAAGGCCTTGCGCGGGACCTTGTTCAGCTGCACACCGGCATCCAGCCTGGACACCTGACGCGAGGAGCTTCGACTCAGGCGTAGCGTCGGGGCGGTGTCTGGCACCCTGAAAGGGGCCGGTGCTCGGGGCCGACTGCCCACCAGTGTCTTGCTCAGGCTGTGTTCTCGCAGGTGCCTCGTGCTGGTGAAACTGCAGGTCGGTACAGAGACCGAAGCAACTCCAGTGGCTGGTCTTGTTCTGATGGTGCGCCGGGGCTGGTGAACCAGGCACTTCGCCAGGCGGGTTCGGACGGGCACTCCGCACCCGTCCACATCCGATGCGGCGAGTCACTTGCCGTATACCTGCTGGAAGATGTACTCCGCCGCCATGATGGCCGTCAGGTTCGTAGCGGTGGACGGGACCTCCGGGAAGATTGAGGCATCCACCACCCGCAGGTTTCTGACCCCACGGACCGCACCCAGGCTGTCCACAACAGCCCATTCGTCATTGTCGCCGCCCATGGGCACGGTCGAGGTCGGGTGCTCGTACGAGCCCAGGTTCTCGAGGATGACCTGCTCGAGCGTCGCATCGTCGTGCACGGTGTCACCCGGCAGAAGTTCTGACTGGGCCACCTCGGCAAACAGTTCGTTGCCTCCGATGCGCCGGCTGAGCCTGACCGCTTCCACCATTCGACGCAGGTCACGAGGCTCCGCGAGGAATCGGTAGTCGATGTCCGGAGCATCCCGGGGATCACGGCTACGGAGCCGGAGGGAACCGATCGAGTCTGGGCGAACGATCGACACGGCAAGCACGACGGCACCCCCAGTCGGGCTGAAGGCCGGATCAATGAGGTGAGTCGCCGAGATGTGGATGTCGAGCTCGTCCTTGCCCGCCTCGCTGGATCCGGTCCAGAGCAGCGCTCCTCCGGGCGGTGTCATGGCGAGCTTGCCGGGACGCAGGGCGTACACGTTGAAGTAGAAAGGCTGGTTCTGCAGGCGCAGGCCCACCGGCAGATCGGATACGACTGGGATGTCCAGCGCCCGCAAATGATCGGCCGGCCCGACCCCAGAGCGCATCAGCACGGCAGGGCTGCCGAAGGCTCCGGCGGAAAGGACCACCTCGCCTGCGGTGAACACCGTGCCATCGGTCGTCATGACTCCCCGAGCGATACCCCCGTCGACGAGCACTCGGTCGATCTCCGTGTCGCCAAGGACAGTCAGGTTCCGACGGCGGCGAACCTCGTCGGTCAGGTAGGCCATTCCAGTGTTCTGGCGTACTCCCGCCAGTACGTTGAGCTGGTAGGCCGTGACGCCGTCCTGCTCAGCGCCATTCACGTCCGTCAGGCGCTTGAACCCTTCGCTCGCGGCCGCGTCGATGAAGGCCTGGAGTGACGGAGTCAGTTCTTCATATCCCATTTGACGGATGGGAAGTGGACCCGAGCGACCACGCCAGCTGTCATCGCCGGCGGAAGTAGTCTCCAGCCGCTTGTAGGCCTCCAGTACCTCGGAATCCGTCCAGCCTTTGAGGCCGTGGGCACGCCAGCGCGCAAAGTCGGAAGCACGGGCGCGGAGAGCGACACCAGCGTTGACACCGGAGCTGCCACCGAGGACCTTGCCTCGCGGCGCCGCGATTCGGTTGCCCCCCTGGCCTGTTGCGGCGGAGTAACCCCAGTCATGGTCTTCGTCTCCGCCGACACGACCGCTGTTGCGAATCACGTCAGGGTACTCATTCGGGGCATATGCCCGACCCGCTTCGAGCAGAAGCACCTTCCGGGAGGTGTCCCCGCTCAGCCGATTCGCGAGGACTGCTCCCGCGGAGCCGCCGCCCACCACGATGACGTCGTAGTTCTGCTCACCCACTGCAAACACACTCCCCTGTTCGGCCGCGCGGGAACCACACGGTTGATGTTCAGGCTTCACGCATTACCGTACGACACATTTGTCGATCTTTCAACACTAACGTCGAATATTGGGTGAGTATGCCACTATGTGTCATCGTTAGTCACTCAATGCGTTTACCAGTCACGTACGTATCGGCCGATGGCTTACGGGGCGTAGGGCTCTACAGGTCGATAGCAGCACGGCGGTCCGGACACCCAACTTGCAGGTCCGACATACGGCTGGGTGAGTCAGCAACGCCGGTATGCCTACCTGACCCACCTCCGGTGGCGGCGCGGGCTGAGCGGAGTCACCCCGCCACACAATGCGGTGCCGGAAGCAGGCCTTGCTGACAGCCGACGCACGGCTCAACACGGGCCGACGCCAGGGACGCCCACGGACGAGTGTCATACGTCCTCAATCACCGCACACCACAGCTGAGTTGTGGATGGGGCGCCTCAGCGCCCAAGCCTTGCCCGCAGGACTTGAACGCGACGCGCTACAGACCAGGTGTCTGTGAGAACAGCCCCAGCATGCTCATGCCTCCCCCTCCACCGATGAAGGTCGCACTGCCAGTCCTAGGCGGAACCGTGCCTGCTCCACGAGCCCACCGGGACTGGGCGAGGTCTTTAGTGGTGTCAGCGGCACCACACCGGAGCCGCAGCGGCAAAGGAACTCGACCATGACACCGCGGTCTCGGCCCCATCAAGGATCTTCCTGGTGGCACAGGATCGGCCGGCTTGACCGACCGAGGCCAGGCCGGTGGGGCGCCAGAGCGCGCCGGCCACTCGGCGAATCACAAGCGAGCGACGCACCCCGTAGCGGCGAAGACGCCACAGGTGCGAAGAAGACGAAAGAAGGATCGAAAATGAGCGACAACGCAACTGGCACCCGGTTCGATGTGGTGATCGTCGGCGGTGGATCAGCCGGGGCGGTCCTGGCGAACAGGCTGTCCAACGACCCGTCGCGGACGGTGCTGCTCCTCGAAGCAGGTGAAGCTTACGGACGTGGCGACTACCCCGACGTCCTGCTCAACTCCGGCCGGGTCGGTGGCGACGAGCAGCACGACTGGGGCTACACGGCCAAGGTGGGTGCGAACGACAGCGAGATCCCCGCCCCCCGCGGCAAGGTGCTCGGTGGCAGCTCCGCGGTCAACGCGGCTGTAGCACTGCGCGCACGAGCCAACGACTTCGCCAGTTGGACGTCACGTGGTGTGACCAACTGGTCGTTCGATGAGGTGCTGAAGACCTACCGCTACCTGGAGAACACGGCCGGCGGAGAGGACGTGTTCCATGGCCGCACCGGCCCGTTCCCGATCCACCAGCAGACCTTCGACGAGCTCACGCCCTCCCTCAAGGCGTTCATCAACGCTGCGGATCGACAGGGTTTCGCACGCATCACCGACCCGAACGCCGACAAGCAGAACGGTGTTGCGGCCTACCCGTTCAACATCATCGACGGCGTACGCCAGAACAGCGCGATCGCGTACCTGACCGATGACGTTCGCCGGCGTCCCAACCTGACCATCCTCGGCGGGGTGGAGGTGGACAAGCTCCAGTTCACCGGCAAGACGGCCACAGGTGTTCAGACCGTCGGCGGAACCGTCTACCAGGGCGGGGAGATCATCCTGTCGGCAGGTACGTACGGCAGCGCCGCGATTCTGATGCGGTCCGGCATAGGTGTCGCCGGGGACCTGGCCCGCCACGGCATCGAGGTCGTGTCCGACCTCCCCGTCGGGCAGCGATTCCAGGACCACCCCTTCTACTACAACGCCTACGCACTCAAGCCCGAGGTGCGCGACATGACCCCCGCTGGCGGTGCCATTGTCTGGACTGGCTCCTCCCAGGCACACGCGGACGAACTCGACCTGCATATCTCGGCCACCCACCTGATCGACCCGAGCTACAGCCCGACCGGCGGAGCAATCGTGCTGGCCATCGCCGTCGTGCGCCCCGAGTCCATCGGCTCGGTGAAGCTGCGCAGCGCGGACCCGAGGGACGCGCCCGTCATCGACTACAACTTCCTGGCCACGCCCCGCGACCGTAGCCGGCTGCTGGAAGGCGTGAAGCTCAGCCGCCAGATCGCCCGCGACGAGGCGTTCGCCGCGGTCGCTGCCGGCGAGATGATGCCGGGCGAGGAGATCCAGACCGACGCGGACCTCAGCCGGATCATCCGCGAGAACCTGGCGTCCTACCAGCACCCCACGTCGACCGTCCCGATGGGCGGCGTGAACGACCAGTGGGCCGTCGTCGATGGCTTCGGCGCCGTGCACGGAGTCAACAACCTCCGGGTGATCGATGCCTCCATCTTCCCGGAAGTGCCTTCCACGGCGACGAACCTGACCACGATCATGACCGCCGAGCACATCTACCGACAGGCGCTCAGCCGCTGAGTCACCAACTCATACACGCTCAGCGGCGGGCTTCAGAAGCGGTCGTCAAACTCTGCTTCCGCAACCGAACCCCGGAAGCCCTCGCCAGGGCTGATCGACGCACCAATAGGCCGCATCTGGCCCCGCCCCGCCGAGTCGGAGTAGGACCTCGGCCCGCGGGAGCCCATCGTCACCCTGGCCACGGCAGGCATGCGGCAGCCCCGGCGGACTTCCGCCGGGGCTGCCGCATGAGACACCGTCGATCCAAACGCTGGGAGCGCAAGGAAAATGGCGCACCATTGCCAACGAGGTCTGGCCTGGAGCCTGCCTGTCGACCTATGACCACGCCAGCGCTCTTCAGGCAATCGACGCTGCCCGTCCCCAGGCTTCCCCTCTGGTGCGGTCTAGACTGTCTCATCAAGCGTGTCGGTGCCCTACGCCATGATCGCTTCCGAACGCAAGCCTCGCCGCCCAATCGGCAACCGACTAAAACACGAACCGGATGCCTGAGAGCCGCATCTCTGTGTACGAGTCTGCATAGGTCTCTCAGTGCCACCTTCGCCGCACACGAAGGTTCCTCGATCGACGACCATGGGTGTTATGGATACGAACGATGAGCTCCGTGAATTCCTTCGGGCGCGCCGGGCTCGACTGAAGCCGGAAGACGTTGGTCTCCCCCCGTCAGATCCGGCCCTCGCAACGTCACGCATCCGACGCGTACCGGGCCTGCGACGAGAAGAGATCGCCCATCTCGCAGGCGTCAGCGTCGACTACTATGCGCGACTTGAGCAAGGGCGCACGGGTCACGTCTCAGAGGCGATTCTCACAGCTGTCGCGGACACACTGCGCTTGAATCAGACCGAGCGGAACTATTTTTTTGCGCTCGTCACCATGCAGACACGGTCGTCAAGCCAATCTGCTCCAGCACCTTCCCTACCGAGGGTGCGTCCGGCTATCCACCGCATGCTGGACGAATTCGCCTCTCCTGCACTAGTCTTGGGGCGAGGCCTTCAGATCCTCGCCATGAACCATCTGGCTCGCGCGTTTCTCTTCGACATGGAGAGCGTTCCTGCCCGGGACCGGAACCTCGCGAAGTGGACATTCCTCGATCCCGAGGCACGAACCCGCTACGTGGACTGGGCGAGCACCGCATCCGACACTGCAGCTGTACTGCGTGCCGAAGCGGGAGCCAGTCCAAATGATCGACTCCTCAATGAGCTGATCGGCGAGTTGGCAGTCAAGAGCCAGGAGTTCCGGTGCATTTGGGCCGAGCACAAGGTATCCGCCTGCCTGAGCGGCAACATGCGGATCAAGCATCCCGAATTCGGGATAATTGATGTCGAGTATGAGGCGCTGCAAATTCACGGCGATCAGGAGCAGAAGCTCGTCCTGTACGCCGCCGCTGAGGGTTCGCCGTCCGCTGAAGCCCTCAATTTGCTGGCGAGCTGGACAGCACGCCCTCGCGGAAAGAATGGTGGCGGCCTCCGCATCACTGACACGGCAGGGGCCACAGAACGCCAAGAGGAGCACCGAATGTGATGGCCCACCAGCAGTTCACGCGAGGCATCGAAAGCCGTTCAGACTGCCAGAAGACTCCCGCAACCGGGTAATCTCAGGTGGGTTCAGCACCACACGGCGGCTGTCGAGCGAGGTGGCACTCCTGTCAAGCGCTGATCGAGGACGTTGGCCACCTTGGCCTCATCATCGGGCACTCGCTCCTGGCGTAACGTGACCACGGAGCCCACCGTCTTTTGTACTGCAGCCAAGTCCGGTTGTGAGTGACTCGTGCCTGAGCTTTTCGAAGCCGGCCGAGCCGACGGCGCCACCATGGTTGAAGTCGGCATGAACGACGAGTAAGAGCACCGACGATCTACGTCCCGTTCAGCCGAAAGCGTGCGGTCCTGGTACGCCGGGACCTCCGCGGGTGCGTGGAGGGATGGCACCTGCATGGTCACGCATCCTGACTCGAGCCGGCTGTCGGCCTTCGCCGGCCTACACGGTGACGGTAAACACCGTGGCGCCGTCCAGGCGCGGGGCGCGGGAGGCGAGCAGGTCCATCACATTCAGCTGCCAGCGGCGCACCCTGGAGACGGAGAGGTCGTTACCGCCTGAGATGTCAGAAAGCCGCTGGCCGTGACGGAAGGCTGCCAGGACGATCAAAGCGATCCGACTGGGAGGCAGCTTGCGCCAACGCGAGCCGATCTTCTTCAATTGGCTGCGGATCAGGTCGGCCACCAGGTCCAAGGTGCTGATGGGCAGCTCCAGGTGGCACTGAAAAAGGGGGCCGTCCGGGCCCACGGCGGGGCTGACGTTTCATGCATGGAAACCCCACCTCTCGCCTGAGACACGCGCGCTACGCCGAAGTCCAACAGGGAACGGCCACGAGGGCGGCTGCGGCAGGGCAGGCCGGTGAAGCAGCCGGCCGCGGCTCCGGCGCAGCCAGCCCTGATCCGCCAAGCGCCTGAGCTTGTCTCAGACCGGCTCGAATTCCTCGGCCACGGCGGGATCGTCGGCCGCCCCGGCCCGCTGAGCGTCGACGAACCTCCCGATCACCACCTCCGCGGCCCCCAGCCGCGCGACCTCGGCATCGATCTCGGCGAGCTCCTTGCGCAGCCGCTCGGCACGATCAGCCAGCACCACCCGCCGCTGCATCTCCCACACCAGCGCATCCGCCGATTCTTCGTAGTCGGTTGCATGAGCCGGAGCTACCTGGTGCGGCAGCATGCGACAACGATCACGGCGGGAGAGGGGCCGAAATCGACAACCTCTCCCGCCGTCCCGCTCGCTATCCTGCGGCGATGGTCCCGCCTCCGGCCAGCTCGCCTCCATCGATGATGAACTCACCACCAGTGGCAAAGCTCGATTCATCACTGGCCAGGTAGACGATCACTCCAGAGATCTCTGCTGGGTCGGCGACCCTCTTCATCGGGTTCAGCTGGGCAACGTCCAACCCCTCGGTCATCACGGTCGCGACAGCGCCGGGGTGTACCGAATTGACCCGGATCCGGAACTCTGCGAGTTCCAGAGCCAGAGACTTGGTCAGCCCTCGCAGAGCGAACTTCGATGCATTGTAACCGTGCAGTCCGGCAAAGCCTCGAAAACCCGCTACGGACGATACGTTGATGATGGATGCGGGAGCGGAGCGAATCAGACTCGCCCGAGCTGCCTTTGCACCCAGGAACTGCCCGGTCAGATTAACCGAGATGATCTTTTCCCAGCTTTCGACGCTATACTCCTCCAGAGACCCGAAGTTCATGATCCCTGCGTTGTTCACCAGGGTACTGAGGGATCCAAAGGTGTCTTCCGCGGTCTGTACGGCTGCTTCCCAGGAGGCGTAACTAGTGACATCCAGGTGCGTGTATACGGCGTCACCGGACCCGATCTCCTTGGCCAGCGCCTGACCTTCGGTGGTGAGCAAGTCTCCAATCACGACCTTGCCCCCCTCTGCAACGACCGCACGCGCGTGTGCCGCTCCCATTCCGCGCGCCCCTCCACTGATGAGGACAACTTTCCCTGCAAGCCTCTTCATGATCCCTTTCCCTTCTTCGGATTTCTTAGAGGTCACGGTCCGTCAGAATCTGAACTGTCACGACACGACAGCAGATGTCAATGGCGAGACCTGCCTACAACAACTCCCTCTGCGCCAAGCCAATTCCCGCACTATCAGTGATGCTTGCCATTAATGACATGCACGAGTTTTACACTGTGCGGGAGTGACGCTGCGGCATCCCAAACCGCGGGTGCCTTCTCAGCGCCGGGAAGATATGCAAGTTACGTCGGCCCATTTAGTAAGGCCGCTTCTTTCGAACTCTCGGAAGCTGCGACTCGGCACAATTTGGCTGTGCCGCCCACCTCCAATGGCGCCACCGCCTCCCGCACCAGCCGCCCGACTCATCTGCTTCACACTTGTGGATCGCAGCTGCTACGCAACCCTTCGCATCAGCAGCCACAACCCGCTTTGCGACAAGCACTCCAGTAGCACCGGCTTGACCCCTCGGCCAACCCGATCGTGATCACGACGCCGCGCTCTAGAGGTTAGAAGGGGCAGCGGTCGCCTGATGACCGATCAGCTGCCAAATCCCGTTCTCCTGGCGCCAGATCACGATGTAGATAGCTACGATGAACCGTTCGGCACCACCGACCTGAACCTGCAATTCGAGTACGCCGGAGGCTTGGAAGGCTTGCTCCCCCAGCGCAGCAACCGATTCCACGCGGGCATTGACGGAGCGAAAGACGAGCGTACCGTTTCGGAACTTCTCGATGAAGGATCCCTTGCTGTCGAGCAGCCCGGTCGAGTGGGCGTAGTAGAGGTGCTCCGAGAGGAGACCAGCCAACCCCTCCACGTCTCCCGAGACCAGCAGACCAGCCCGCCTCGTCTCAAGTTCCATCGCCAAGCGGAGCACGTCCGCATCTCCCGACATTGGCACTTCCTCCAAGCCAATCGGCCACACATCCTCGCCCACATCAGCCTCTGGAGTCGGCGGCAGCACAACCACTACTCCGGCACAGCAACTTGCATTGCCGCGAGCAATGACACGGCACCAGCCGGCCCGACCGGACAAGGCAGATGAAAGGCATCTACGGAATCAACGATCACATAATCAATCGCGTGTGTCAAATTATCGACACCCATGACTATACCGATCTTGCATCGCGGCCTGAGACACACCACGTCTGCCCTGTTCGTCGCGGAGCGCGCACATAGAGTGACGACCAACCATTTCCAGCTGAACGCCAGGCAAGACCCAAGCCCTCGGCCGTGCACGTCGTCAACCAGTTCAAGAGCTGTACCTCGCACAGGGGGCCAACCCCTGAGGACGGCATCGAGTCGCCGACATGCGGCCTCATATGTCATAAAGCCTTACGAGCCGCGCAGTGGCCGCAGCGTCGATGCGCTGCGATCAAGGCTGCGTCTTCCTGAGCAGAGTCACCCTCAGGCCGTCGAGCATTGATCAACATGACGGAAAGCACACCAGAGGTGACGAGGATGACAACCGCCCGCCAAAGGGCAGTAGCGTAGCCACGCACCGCCCTCCTCAAAACCGCGCATGCGGGGCATCTGTCACTCCGTGTGAAGCCACATATGCGGTCACGGCACTGGCCGCAACCGTGTTGAGCAGTGCAGTGCCGATTGCCGCAGACAGGAAACCCGGTCCCATGAGCAGCCGTGGGGCGACGCGCAGCGACAGCCGAGCAGGGACGGACCGGACTGTGGCGGGCCGAGCGGTGTGGCAGGAGGAGAACCCGAACGCACAGGGCGGGCGGCGGTCCCTCCAGACCGCTACGGAAGGAGGCAGTAGCCGGCGTCCGGGACGACCAGGGAACGCTATCGTGGCCAGGTGGTTGCTGGTCGAGGGAAGACACTGGCTGACCGACTTGGTGTCGCGCGGGAGCGGGCTTTCGTCGGCCGCGCGACGGAGCGTGCCTTGTTCCGAACCGCCCTAGAGTGCGGTGAGGACGCCTTCTCGGTCCTCTACCTCCATGGGCCCGGGGGCATCGGCAAGACCACCTTGCTCCGGCGTCTCGGCGACGATGCGCGGGCGGCAGGGCGTGCCGTGGTGCAAGTCGACGGTCGGACGCTGGAGGCTACGCCGGCCGGGTTCTCAGCGGAGGCCGCAGGCGCTCTGGACACCGACGGGGTCGTGCTGCTCATCGACACGTTCGAGCAGTGCCAGGGACTCGAGGCATGGCTGCGTACCCAGTTCCTCCCGCGGCTGCCGTTCGACGCCGTCGTCGTTCTCGCCGGCCGTCTGCCGCCGGATTCACGCTGGCGGGTCGACCCTGACTGGAACGATGCGCTCCGGGTCATCAGCATCGGTGGTCTGTCCCCGGATGAGGCCAGGGTGCTGGTGAGGATGAAGAAGGTACCGCTGGCGCTCCAGGACGAAGTGCTCGCATCTGCTGGCGGCCACCCGCTCGCGTTGACCTTGGCGGCGGAGGTTGCGGCCCAGGAACACAGTGAGTTGGGCAATCAGGCTTCGCACCGCGACATGGTCCGGGTCCTGCTGAGGCAGTTGGTCGGCGAGGTTCCCTCGCGGGAGCACCGGCGGGTGCTTGAGGCCTGCGCGCTGGTGGAGATCACGACGCTGGAGATGCTGCGTGAGATCGTCGAGTCGCCCGCGGATGAACTGTTCGACTGGTTGCAGGGCCTGCCGTTCATCGAGTCGGGGCGCAGCGGCCTCTTCCCGCACGACGTCGTCCGCGATCCGCTCATCGCGGATCTGCGCTGGCGTGATCCGAGCGGATTCGGAGCCCTGCTGCAACGCCTGCACGCGTACCTACTCGGCCGAGTCCGGTCCACTGCCGAGAGTTCGGTCATGGAGGTCACCCGTTCGCTGATCTACCTGTATCGGACGGGCAGCGGTATCGCGAACTACGTCACCTGGGCCGGCAGCGGAGAGGTGTACGAGGACGTGTTCCGCCCGGAGCACCGCGCAACGGTGCTCCGGCTCGCAGAAGAGGCCGAAGGCCCCGAGTCCGCGCGGCTTGCGGAGTTCTGGCTAGAGCGGCAGCCCGAGGGATTCCGTGTGTATCGCCGCGTCGAAACCGGCGAGGTGATCGCGTTCATGACCTGGCTGCGTTTCAGCCACCCCGACGGCGAGGAGACCGCCGTCGATCCGGTGATCGCCGCAGCATGGCAGCACGTGGACACGCACGGCCCCTCGCGTCCCGGCGAGCACATCACGGTCTCCCGATTCGCGGTCGATCCGGCCGCCGCTGGGCGCACGTCGCCCGCGGTGGATCTGATGGTGGCACGATCCACTGCCCAGTGGCTGCGCGCCTGTCGTGTCTCGTGGTCGTTCATGACCGCGGTGGACGCTGAGTTCTGGATGCCGCAGATGAAAGCAATTGAGCACGAGCCCGTAGCGATGGATGTCCGAGTGGGTGAGCGGTCGACGGGACTGTTCGGCCATGACTGGAGGGTGCGGTCGGTCGACAAATGGCTTGACCGGCTCTCCGGCGAGCTGGTCTCCGGGGAGTTGGCAGCCGCCTCACCGGGGTCTCGGATTCTGCCGCGAGGCGAGTTCGACACCGCCGTCCGGTCGGCGCTGCGCGACGTGGCGGACGACGCCGCCCTGGGCGGGAATCTTTTGTGCTCGACCAGGCTGGCCGACAACGGGCCCGCGCTGCGCGCGTTGGTCACCGATACCGTTGAAGCCTTGGCTGCTCCCTCCCCCAAACAGCACCGTGCCGTGCGCACGACCTACTTGCTGCGGGTGCCGACGCAAGAGGCTGCCGCGGAACGGTTGCAACTCCCGTTCAGCACATACCGCCGCCACCTCACCGCAGGGGTCGCCGCGGTGTGCGACCAGTTGTGGGAACTCGAGCTGAACACAGAGTGAGCGGCGGCCTGTGCAAGGGGCTGAGCAGACTGCGTCGGCCTGTTGAAGGCACCTGCAAGCCGACCGCTGGTTGAACCGAAGCTCCGGCCGGCTCCTCGCGCCCGCGGTCTTGGGGCCTGGCCTTGCGAGCACGGGGGGGCGCGGCACCTGCTGGACTCGATGAGCTCGTCGACATCCGCGTGCCCTGGACTGAGCGGTAGATGAGCACCGATTGGCCTGGCCTGTGAACACATTCGGCTACGACGCTGTGCCAGGAGCCACGGGTGGGGCGCTCCGAAGCGATCACAGCTGAACTACTTCACGGGAGAGCGATATGCCGCTGGTACTTGTTCATGGCGTGCCGGAATCCGAATCGATCTGGGATCAACTGCGTCACGAGCTTGACCGCGACGACGTGATCACCTTGTCGCCTCCGGGGTTCGGCGCGCCCGTCCCAGAGGGATTCGAGGCCACGTCCGACGGCTACCTTGCGTGGCTGGTCGGTGTTCTGGAGGGCATGGACGGACCGATCGATCTTGTGGGACACGACTGGGGCGGGGGGCACGTGCTGCGCGTGGCAGCGAGGCGGCCCGACCTGATCCGTTCATGGTGCAGCGACACGGCCGGGATAACCGATCCCGGCTATGTGTGGCATGACCTCGCGCAGGCTTGGCAGACTCCAGGCGTCGGCGAGGCATCGATCGCTGACATGTTCGGCGATTCGGTTGAGGCGCGGACCGAAGGATGGGTAAATCTGGGCGCGGATGCTGAGGGCGCGCGCAAGCTGGCGCTGGCTGGTACTCCTGCGATGGGGGCGTGCATCCTGGCCCTGTACCGCTCTGCTCTGCAGCCGAAGCTCACCGAATGGGGAATCGAGCTGGACAAGGCGGAGCACCGGCCGGGCCTGGTCATCAACGCTACCGAGGACGTGTTCGTCGGCGGCCCGGACTCGGCTCATCTCGCCGCGAGGCGGTTTGGCGCAGAGGAAGCCCGCCTGGAGGGACTTGGCCACTGGTGGATGATGCAAGATCCTCGACGCGGTGCCGCTGCCTTGAACAGGTTCTATGCGCACTCTCTTGCGTAGCCACGAGGTGGGTCGGCGTCGGCGCTCGGGCGTTGCGGTCCGCCCCCTGGACACCCCCACTACGGGAACCTGCTTCGCGTGGCCGGCCCGGCTGAATGTGCGTGATCTGACGGCCCATTGACGCCGTAGCATGGCGCCCCGGCCCGCGACCTCACCGGGAATGTCTGTGAGCAGGGCGGGCCGGGCGTCAAGACTTGGGACACAACGGGTCCGCGCCAGCAGCGGACTTGCGTAATCCGAGCCCACCAACCCTCGGGCCTTGGCCGCCGCACCGGCACCCATGGCGCGCGGATCCGCGTCTGCGGCCAATCGTGGCAGCCTGCCCGCCCGTCGGCTGTGCACCGGCTGCCTCCCGGCCTTGTCGGGGTGAGCGACCGGAGATCTCGCCGACCCCCGCCAGCCACGATCAGGATGAGCACCTTCGGGTAGGGAATGAGCAAAACTAGCCGGCTACTGGACTGTTCGGTGATCGCCCAATGGGCGCACAGTGCCGGCATGAGGAATGCGAAGCAGGCCGTGGTGCTCGGGGCCGGGATTGCCGGCCTCACCGCAGCAGGAGCACTCTCGGAAACATTCGAGTCAGTAGTAGTGATCGAGCGGGATCAACTTCCCGCCGAGCCGGAGAACCGGCGCGGAATACCGCAAGGGCGGCATGTGCATGGGCTGCTGGCCCGCGGGCTCGGGGCTCTGGAGGAGCTTTTCCCGGGTTTCGAAGACGATCTGGTCGCGGCGGGTGGTCTCCGTGGCGACATCCAGTCGGAAATACATTGGCATATCGACGGTCATCTCCTCAGGCCGGACCCCTCCGGACTGATCGGAGTCGCTGCGAGCCGACCGCTGATCGAGTTCGAGGTTCGTCAGCGGGTGTCGAAGCTCCCTGGAGTCAAGTTCATGGACAACTGCGACATCATGAACTTGGTGACCACGCGTGATCGTGCCCGTGTCACCGGAGTGGGAGTCATCTCGCGGGTCGATGGGTCGTCGGCTTCGACAATCGACGCGGACCTGGTGGTCGATGCCACGGGGAGGGGTTCGCGCACTCCTGCCTGGCTGAAGGAACTTGGCTACCCGGAGCCGCCGGAGCACAGACTGGATGTGAACATCAGTTACGTGACCTGGTATTTCAACCGCGAGCCTCATCACGGCGATCTCCCTTTCGGAACGTCGATCAGCGCCTTCCCCGGCAGCAGGCGCAGCGGCTTCCTCATGGCACTGGAGGGCGATCGATTCCTGCTCACCACCGGCGGGATCTTCGGCGAACGGCCGCCCGACGACCCAATCGGCCTTGCGGCCTTCGCCGCCTCCCTGCCGAGCACCGCGTTCGCCGACTTCCTGGCGACCGCAACCGTCATCGACGGGCCGATCAAGACTCGGTACCCAGCTACCGTGCGTCGACACTATGAGAAGATGAATTCCTTCCCCGCGGGTCTCCTCGTAGTGGGAGACGCCCTGTGCAGCTTTAACCCGGTGTACGGCCAGGGGATGTCCGTGGCAGCCCTGGAGGCACTTCTGCTTCGCGACTTCGTCTCAGCCGATTCTCGCAACGTGGCCAACGAGTTCTTCAAAAAGGCAGCAAGACTGATCGAGACTCCGTGGACCATCGCCGCCGGATCCGATATGCGATACCCGGAGTCCGGGGTCCGAGCACCGCTGCAAAACCGGGTAACCAATCGGTACTTGGCTCGCCTGTACCGGGTCGCCGCTGATGATGCGATCGTGGCGAGAGCGTTTCTCCGCGTCTTGAACCTGTTGGACTCCCCCGACAAGTTGCTGGCACCGCGAATCGCGTACCGCGTTGCGCGTGGGCCGCTGCGTTAGCAGCCAAGCAGAACGGTTACGGCACGCGGTTGGACTGGCCTCCGGCCAGGGCATCGACCACTGGGTCCATGGAGTGGCCAGGCCAGGGCAGGTTCCAGGTCGCCTTACGGCCGGCGCCTTCCGCGTGTTGTGCCCGAAGGATCGAACCGCTTCAAGTCGCGGGCTATGCTCGCAGAGGAATCACGCCACGAGCTCATACGGCACCGGATCGCCCGCAAGGGAATGGACAGTTCCCAGCGACTGGGCCGCCACCGTTGGGTCGTAGAACGGACCATCCTGCCGCCGCCTGCACCGGCGCTACGAACGCAAGGCCGAACACTTCCTCGCCTTCACAAGCATCCCGTTGCGGGCGTGCCAGGACGAGGCTCTGGCCGCGCTGGCCAACTACTACGCGTCCGGAGGACGGCATGCGGCCACGGTGATGGCGGTCGGGGCCGGCAAGACCGCACTGGGAGTGGCGGCCGCGTTGTCCTTCAGCAGGCGGCGGGCGCTGGTGGTGACTCCGGGCTCGGTCATCCGCGGCACGTTCGCCAAGGCACTCGATCCGGGTACGCCGGGCAATGTTCTGTACGGACTGGCGGGCGGCCCGCTGCTGCCGGGCACGCGCCCGCCGGCCACGCTGGTCCTGGACAGGGACGACGGGCAGACATCCCGCGTAATTGCGGCGTCATGGTCGGTCTGCTCCGCGAGCAACTCACAGTCGACAAGGAATTCGGCATGGATCACCCGCCCGTACGCGCTGGACTGTGCTTCGACAGATCCGACCCTGATGGATTCGGCGCGATCACGTTCGGCCAGCGTAACGGGCCGCATTTCGAGGATGTAGCCGACCGGTGAGGCTTCGTCATGCGCCGCCTTCCACGCATCATTCACCTGCTCGAAGCCGAAGGAGTACGCGCCTGCGAGGTCGTGGAGAAGCTGGTGATGGTCGTCGCCCCAAGCCGGGTGCGCGGAACGTATAGCCACAGCAGGGATGCCAGCCCGGATCCGCCAGCCGTACAGGTCAGGGCGGTCGTGGTCCGGCGGTCGGGTTACCTCATCCGCATGCGCTCGGCGCCACTCGTAGATCCCGTATGGGCCCTGTCCGATAGGGTCCAAGGCATCCCAGGAGTCGATTCCCGGCAGGGCGAGCAGGGCCAGCGCCTGCTCGAGTTCCTGCAGGTGCTGGCCGCGTTCCCACTCGGCGGCGCTGTGGTGAGGGCTGACCATCATCAAGTCCGGGGCCCTGCCGCCACTGAAGAACGTCTTGTTGTTGCCGCGCCACCACTCCCATAGGTCAAACGCCTCCCAGACGACCATGTGGGGTCGGTCCGGCGCCGCAAGTTCACGGCAAAAGGTATAGAGATCCGTGTCGCTGTCGGCGGTGGTCGAGGCCCAGAGCAGATCTTCAAGGGACATGGCGGCAAGCCCCGGTCGCTGGGGCGCAACCAGATGTCCGGCAGATGCGACGAGGAGAAGCGGAACTACCTCCGTCCCTGCGGGAAGGGTCAGGGACCCACCGGGCAGCGGCACACGAACCTCTTCGTCCGGATGGGCACGGGCATGCTCGCTGATCCGCAGCACTGCTGGCTCCTCCCGGAAGGGAGCATCCGTCAGATGCGGGCGGGCGAACAGCTGTACCAGCAACGCCCTGGCAGGGCCGAACATCACCACCCACTGCACAACGTCGCGAGGGGAGACAGCCGGGCCGCTGCTTGTGTCAGGGGGACCGACAATCTTGTCCGAGAACCGCCACAAAGCTCGACGTGCACGTTCAGCTGCGAGTTGGGCAAAACGCAGGCTGACGTTCGCTTCTACCGAGGCGGCGCGCCGAGCAAGATCAACAACGCCCTGCCCCAGGCTTTCGGGCAGGAAGCCCAATGGTAGCCAGAATCTCGCTGCGCCGCCGTCGGACTGCTGATGGGAAACGGCCAGGTACTTGCCGAACGTACTCTGCGGGGAATGGGGGTCGTAAATCGGCTCCCCCTGTTGTGCGGTAGCCCAGTCGAGCGCGGCCCGCAGCGTCTCGGAAGGGGCGACCGTCGCGTCCACCGGGATACTCAGAAGCACCTGCGCCGCCACGAGTTCCTCGTCGGTCAGCGTTGCAGGGCCCTCTGTCGGCACGTCCCCATCGGGCCACGATGAAGCCAGTGTCCGAATGGCCAGATCGGCGTACCGCAATCCCACCTCGACGTATTCGGAGATCCCGAACCCCAGATCGGGCACCAGAACCGAATCCGTCGCCTGAGCCACCGTCTTCCACCGCGTGACGTCGGCCAGTGGCCTCTCTACCTGGCCGGGAGCCAGCCGCAGCACCTCATCACCGAGCCGCGCGAGCACGACCTGGCGGGGATCGGACGGAACGAAATCCTCCAGTCCAGCCAGCCAGGGCGCTTCCCGACGACATGTGTCCAGTAGCCCGCCCACGGTCACAGCCTTGGCAGAAGACTGCCCGGTTGGCGGCGCAGCCAGCAGCTGCTGAAGGAGGTACCCGACCGACGCCCATCTGTGCCGCGTTCCGGGACTGGCACCCGCCGCAGTGAGCAGAACCTGCATGCTGGCCATGTCCATACCTGCGAGTCGTCGGCTCAACCCTTGAGGAGCTGTCCGTCCCGTCTTCTTCCGACCCTTGCCCACATTGCCCCCGCTCTCCCGAATACGCCAGCATAGAAAGCTGGTGTCCGAAAACCCACTTCAAAATTGCCGTGTGCAGGCTCACTGGACGCCGCGTCCACGTGCACAGCGGCACGGACCACCAGCTCGCCGAGCTGTTCTGTGCAGTCATAGCGGATTCAGCACACCCCGCGTCGGTAGTCACCGCGCTAAACATCAGCCCGCTGGGCACGAAGCCGCGCTCAGCCCTGGGTGTCGGGTGGGATGCCCGTACAGCATGGACAACTCCGTGGATCCAGACCGAGGCACGCGGGTCGACCCGCCAAGTACGGCCCCTGGCCCGCCAACTGACGCTGATGAACAGACAGCAGGAAAATCAGCGGCCATGTCGGAAACCATGCGGGTTGCGACAGACTCCGTGGGCACCACCGCCGGTATCGGCGTGATTGCCTGGCAGTCGTACCTGATGCGCAAGGCCGTGAAGGTCTCGCAGGACGCGCTCGAAGTGGCGCAGAACACGCTTGCCGCCTCCGAAACGGTGGCGATCGACGCAGCCCGCACGCGCCTGGACGCCCAGGCTCCTGCGGTGACCGCACGGTTCACCGAAGTCCAGTGGCCACCGTACGCCTGGTCTCACGTGGGGATGCCCGCCAGCCCGTGGCCGAACGGCTACGAGTGGCATTTTCCGGAGAAGGAGAACGACCGCATCGTCCTCAAAGCCCGCGTCGTGATCGAGAACAGGGGCGAGCGGTACATCAACGTCGAGTACGTCGGCGACCTGGTCAAGGTCGTCGAAGGCCGTGCGCGCCCCGCGACCGCACACGCTCTTTGGCCCAACCAGCTCGCAAGGAGGGCCGGCCACTCCCCCACCGTGTGACCGGCACTATCACTGTGCACGACAGCCGCGACAACGGCGCTACCGATATGTAGGAACTCGACCTGACCAGGTGCCCGGTGCGGCACCACGAGAGCCGCATGGGTGTCTGACTGGTCGACACCGACGCTGCCGCTGACTCGCTGGAGTACGACTCCCAGCCACCGTACGAGCGGACCTACTGGCTCTCGCGCCGCCTCGGTAGCCGCCCCCTAATCCCACGTACACGCCCAGTGCGGGTGGCCGGCAGTCCTGCCGGCCACCTCGCCGCCCCAACTGCCGTAGATCGGCCACTACGGGCGGATGGGCTGGCTGAGGAGTGCGGCCGCTCGCCCATACGGCTCACGTCTACGCAGCCCCGGCGACGTGCGTTTCGGCGGCAGCGTTGGCCGCACCAGCTAGAAGGACAATGCTGCCCGGGTCGTTACGGACGACGTTCACGGCGGTCGTCTCCGTGTGCGTATGGAAGGCCACCCGGCCTTCGGATACAGCACAGAACCGCGTTCGTGGTGCGTCGTAGCTCAGGATCAGCGTGCGGTGTCAGTCGCGTTGGTGGCTGGCCAGGGGCGTCCTGCGGGAGAGCAGGGGCGGTGGGGGTGTACATCATCAACACGGCCTAAGAGGCGCACGCCCCCCGAGGGCGACTACGTACGTCACCGACTTCCTCACGCCGGCCAGGATCTCAGCTACCTCCTGTCCACGGGCAGGCTCCGGTCAGGTCTCACCCTCCTCCAAGATCCGGACCATACACGGGCCAGCGCTCTGCAGCCCGCCTCGGCCGTGGACGTTTCGGCTGGTCAGAGGAGTGTGAAGCGTGTACCACCAGCAGACGAAGAACATTCTTTGTTCTTACAGCCCCCAGAAGCTCGGGTTCTTCTAGGGCTCAAGTCGGTTGCCTGGAGGCTTCGTTACGCTGCAGGCAATCCGACACGGTGGACACTCTCCACAATCAATACGACACCCTGCGCCACTGTCCGATCTACCAGTGAATTCGTCCCGGACCAGACGCGGGCCAAACTGCACCCCTGCGGAACTACCTCCGGCGGGCGTGTCCCCCGCGGCCATAGATCTACCGAATAAGGACTACAGGGCCGGGGAGATCGACGGCGAGGAGTACGACGTATGGTTCGAGCGGGCCGTGGCGGCCTGGCCGGACTACGCCGAGTATCAGAAAAAGACCACCAGGAAGATGCCCATCTTCGTTCTCACGCCTGTCGATGCGTAGCCGCAGACGTCCGAGTCCCGGGACAGGCTACGGGTCCGGCCGGTCCTTTCGGTGGAACAGGATTACCGCGCTCGCTCGGATCACTGTGCCAACAGAGGTGGATGCCGATGACGTGGACGGTGACGCTTTCGTCGGATCGGGTGGCGAGGACGCAAGTCAACTCCCCTGCCGTTGACTGTGGTTGTTGCGCGGCAAGTCGATCACGCCACGGCGAGCCCGCGTGCAGAGGGTGTCCCCGTCCCATTGCAAGTTCGGAGAGGACTTCTTTGTCGCGGGTACGACACCCAGGAGGGCGTGTGCGGAGCCGCAGACACCCTCCTGGGCAAGTACAGGGAGCGCCGCCTGCAGCAAGTCAACGGCGGCGTGGCCGGCATCAGCATCCCCGCGGCGCCGACAACGACATCCGTAGCCGCCGAGCCCACCACGGCGCCGCCCGCAACGGCCAAGCCGAAGCCTGAGGCGACCAAGGACTGCGGACCCGTCTGCTGAACGAAAGCGGCAGCGGTGTCAGCCTGTCTTCGGTATCCAAGAAGCGCATCCGCGCCACCGGCGCGGCACGAGTGGGCCCCTGCGGTCCCCGTCGGGGCGGCAGGGGCCCACTCGTGCTCACGGGGCCACTTGGCTGCTGGACCAGACCCGTTGCCGCAGGCCTCCCGGAGTGACGGTGCCCTGTGGGTACTTGGTGCCGTCACACGAGCCGTCCTTGAAAAGGCACACCGCGTCCGCGAGCCCGATCAGTTCCTCTTCCTCCGTGAATACGACGATGACCGCGGCCTTTCCGTCCTCAGCCATCGCGCGGATCAGCGCGTGGATCTCGGCCTTGGCCACGATGTCGACGCCCTTGGTGGGTTCGTCGAGCAGCAGTGGTCGGGGCTGCTGCACTGCGGCCCGGGCGAAAAGCACCTCCTGCTGGTTTCCACCGGACAGCCGAGTGATGGGCTGCTCGGGCCCTGTGGGCTTCACCGGCCCTGGCCGGCACCGTCCACGACATCCGGGCCACACGCGAGCACGGCATCATCGACCTTCTCACCCAAGCCGGCATCAGCTGCTGGGCGGACAAGGGCTACCAGGGCGCAGGCGACACGGTCCGGCTCCCGTACCGCGGCCGATGGGACCGCCTCTCCACCGGTCAGTAGGCCGTCAACCGACCCCATGCAAAGGTCCGGGCACTGGTCGAACAAGCCATCGCCGCACTCAACTCCTGACGGATCCTCCGCAAGCTCCGCTGCTCAACGACCCGGATCACAAGCCTCGTCCAATCAGTCTTCACCCTCCATCGGGCCAGCTCAGACTCAAGATGGAAAAGGCTCAGTAACCGGGTAACGTCGTTGCGGTTGCCACCAGTCAGGAAGATTGCCAGCGGCGTACCGTGGCCATCGGCGAGAGGTCGGGGGCATCGCCCACATTCAGCTCGTCAAGTGCAGAGGCGGCAACTCCCAGCAGTGGCTGCTCGACTCCTGAGTGTCCGATGCCTCGTGAGAGTTGAAGACGGTCAGAACCGTCGTAGGCGCTCACGAGGCATCTAGGAAGCCCAGGCCAGGTCGCTGGCAGTCTCTCGACGATCTTCTGCAAGGGATGAACGGCGCTCTCACGATGCTGGGCGTCAGCGCCGGCGTGCGGTCTAGTTCAGCTCGGCCATCACTTCTCGGTTCACTGCTCGCGCGGCCTCGAGGGTCTCGGCTTGGTCGACAAGCCTCCCTCGCAGGTCAACGATCTCCCGCTCCAGCAGCGCGGTCCGTTCGCAAGACCGTGCGCCGCTTCCGGGCGCCGACCTCGACCAACTGCTCCCCTCCCGCAATGTCAGTTCGGCGCCTGGCACTGACCGATGTAGCCCTCTGCCGCAACGGAGAAGTAGCCGTCGACCTCGATTGCCTTGCCCGGCGCGACGAGCTTGGGGTTTCCGGAGCAGTAGGTGCCGGGGTAGACCGACCAGTAGGCGACGGTGTTGTTGCGTACGCTGTACGCCCCGTACGGCATTCCTTTCTCACCCAGGTCGTCGTGGTAGCGCAGAAAGCTGTGCCGTGTCCCGGTCTCACCGCTGGCCGCCCACGCGCAGAAGTGGTCGCGGGGGCAGCCGGCTGTTGCTGTCGCCGATGTGATGGGAGCCGCGATGCACAGCGAGAGCATCGTGACGGCGGGGAGGGCGAGGTGCAGCAGCTTGGGTGCAGTGATCCGGCGCTTGGTCATGGTGCGTTCCTTCCAGTCGTTGTCCGCGCCCCGTCGGTGCGGACAACGGAACTGTCGTGTGCCCGGTGTCCCGGGCGCATGAGGCGCTGTCTTCACTCCTGTCCCGGATCCCGTCCCAGCCCTGCGTTGCGAGTAAGCGTCAAGACCTGTGGATGGTTCAGGTAAGTGTCTCCAGGAACTCCAAGAGCATGGTGAGGAGGACTTCCGGTCGTTCGAGGTGCAGGTCATGGCTGGTGCCGGGAACGCTCATCGCCACAGTTGCGGGCCGCTGCTGGAGCATCTTGTCGACGTCCGGCTCGGAAAGGATGCTCGACTGGGCGAGCACGACGAGGGTGGAGCAGGTGATCTGCCGCCACTCGTGGTCGAAGGAGTACTGGGCGTTTTCCGCCAGTGCGGCGACCATGACGTCCCGGTCGAAGCGCGGGTGCCAGGTGCCGTTGTGCTCTTCCAGTCCCGCTGCCCAGCCCGCGCCCACTGATCCGCCGCCGAAGAATTCGGCCGCCGCTGCACGTGAGGGGAACGGGGTCGGCCATGAGTCGAACCAGTCGCCGATCTCCTTGGGGGCGTTCGGGTTCGGGCCGTCGGGACCGGCTTCGACGAGCACAAGTCCGCGCACCATTTCGGGGTGGGAGGCGGCGGTAAGCATCGCGGTGTGGCCGCCGAGCGACTGGCCGACCAGGACCGGTCGCTCCAGCCCCAATCGCTCGGTGATGGCCACGACGTCGGCGATGTAGGCGGCGCGCGAGACATCTTCCGGATACCGCTCGCTGGCGCCGTGTCCGCGCTGATCGACCGCGACCACGCGAAACCGTTCACTCAGGCGTCTTGCCAACACGTCCCATTCGCCCGCGTGACCGGCCAGTCCGTGCAGCAGCAGGACGGGGTGGCCCGACCCTCCCCAGTCACGACAGACCAGCCGGACGCCGTCCCGCAGGACGAGCCGCTCGGACCCACTCATCTCAACTCCCCACGCAGCCGCCATCCCGATCATGTCGCACGGGTCTGGCCGCGCTCGACGAGGTGGCCGCGTTCGAAGCGGGCTCCGGCTCGGACGAGGGCAACGAGGTGGGGTGCGTTCACGGCTCGCCAGCGGACCTGGGCAGACTCGACGAGCTTGAAGACCATCGCCAGGGCGGCGGCGCGGGACCCGGCTCCCCTGGTGACCTTGGTCCGCAGCCGGACGGTCGCGAAAGTCGACTCGATGGGGTTCGTGGTCCGCAGGTGGATCCAGTGCTCGGCGGGGAAGTCGTAGAACGCCAGCAGCTCGTCCTCGTCATCGACGATCTTCTTGACGGCTTTGGGGAACTTCGCGCCGTACTGCTGGGCGAACACCTTGATGGCCTTGGCCGCGTGCTCCTTGTCCTCGGCGTTGTAGATGTCCTGGATGGCCTTCTTCGCCGTGGGCTGGGCCGACTTCGGAAGACTGTCGAGGCAGTTGGCCGTTTTATGAACCCAACACCGCTGGTGGCGGGTCTCGGGGAAGACCTCGTTGACCGCGTTCCAGAAACCGAGGGCGCCGTCGCCGACGGCAGGAGCGCGCATGCCGCGCCGCTGGCAGTCCCGCAGCAGGCCGGCCCAGGACTGGGACGACTCGCGGTAGCCGTCGGTCATCGCGATCAGTTCCTTGGTGCCGTCCGCGCACACCCATGACGACCAGGACGGCGGCCTTCGCCTCCTCCAGGCGTATCCGCAGGTGGATGCCGTCAGCCCACACGTAGACGTAGTCGGTGGCGGACAGGTCGCGCTCGCCGAATGCCTTGTGGTCGGCCTGCCACTGCGCGGTCAGCCGGGTCACGGTGGCCGCGGACAGCCCGGCCGAGGAACTGCTCGAGCGCCGGCACCAAGTCGCCGGACGACAGGCCATGGAGGTAGAGCAGCGGCAGCACTTCGCCGATCTTCGGGGACTTGCGGGCCCAGGGCGGCAGGATCGCCGAGGAGAACCGCTTGCGCTCACCGGTTTCCTCATCGACGCGCTTGTCGTTGACCCGCGGGGCCTTGACCTCGACGGAACCTGCCGCTGTGGTCAGCGAGCGGGGCCGGTGGTAGCCGTTACGGACCACCAGGCGGCGGCCCACCTCGTCACGCTGATCAGCCAACTCGGCAATGCAGGAGTCGACTTCGGCCTCCAACGCGGCGGCCAGCATCCGCCTCGCACCCTCCCGGACGATCTCGTCGATGAGCGAGGAACCATTGGCGGTGGTGCCGTCGGCGTTGACCACGCTGAGCACGAGCGTGCCTTCCCGACCCGCGCGCCAACGCAGGCCTACTCGATACCAGTCGATCGATCACTCGGGAAGGTACGTCCTCCCGAGCCGATCCAGAGGATCTGAGCATTGCTCCCGATCGCGTTTGCGCCGACAGGGCGTACGCCTCCCGGAAGAACCGCGCTTACCTGCGCCGTCGCGGGATCCGCTGCACCATCCCGGACAAGGCCGACCAGGCCCGCAACCACAAGAAACGCGGCTCGCGCGGCGGCCGACCGCCGAAGTTCGACCCTAAGGACTACAAGGCTCGGCACGCGGTCGAGCGCGACATCAACCGCCTCAAAAGGGACCGGGCCGTGGCTAGGCGATACGACAAGCTTGCCGTCCGCTACGAAGCCACCGTCCTCATCGCCGCCGTTGACCAGTGGTTGTGAACGGCTGTGTTGTGGCGGTGCGTGCGCTTCTTTGATGCGACCCGTTCTGCTGTCAGCCAAGACCGTCGCGGCTCCTACGGCATGGGCGACAGGATCGTCACATGCAGCCGATCTTTATTCTCGTGCACAGTCCGTCCGTGGGTCCCTCGACCTGGCACCCGGTTGCCCAACAGCTGACGGCGGCCGGATACCAGGTGCGGGTGCCGTCCCTGCTGCACATCGGCACCGATGCCCCGCCGTTCTGGCCCCGCGTCGTCAGCGCGGTCCGCGACGACCTCCGGCAGGTTTCGGCCGGCAGCGCCGTCACGTTGGTGGCCCACAGCAACGCAGGCTTGTTCGTCCCGGTGATTCGCTCGGGCCTCGACCATCCGGTGACCGGCTCGATCTTCGTCGATGCCGCGCTGCCGGCCCGAATCGGACCGACCCCTGTCGCCTCACCCGAACTGCTGGAATTCCTCGCTCCGATGGCGGTGAACGGCAGGCTGCCACGCTGGACCGACTGGTGGGACGAGGCAGACATCGCACCCATGTTCTCCGATCCGCTGGTGCGGCAGACAGTCGTTGAGGAGCAGCCCACCCTGCCACTGTCCTACTACGAGCAGCACATCCCGGTACCCGACGGCTGGGACGACCATTCCTGCTCCTATTTGCTGTTCGGCCCTCCGTATGAAGACCTTTCCGCCGAGGCGCGCGAACGCGGCTGGGCCGTGGCACACCTACCCGGCGCACACCTCCATCAGATCATCGATCCTGCCGGCACCGCCCAGCACCTCGTCGAGCTCGCCACTACGACTTGATCCACTTCCGATACACGCCCTAGTGCTCCCCCAGCAGTCGGATCGAACATCAACGCCCATCCGATCGCTGGGACAGCCAACCCGGCGAACCTTCCCGGTCAGAGCGCTAGGGGCGCTGCCGTTGGATTAAGGAGGTCGTCCCCGCCGACGCGGGGGGTTCCGGAAGCGCAGGGCCCCCGGACGTAGCCCTCCTGTCGTCCCCGCCGACGCAGGCGTTCGAGGACCTCGGACTGCCCTTCGGTCAGGGCGGACCACCAGTGCACGGGAGCCAGTCCACACCGCGCCGATACCTTAAAACAGAACCGAAAGGGCGCCCGCGAACAACGGGAAACCCTGGGGCCTTTCCGAGACTTCCGATCGTGTCAACGAACACGAGTACGAGACACCCGAAAGGCCATCTACGTAGGTCAGCAATGCAGAGCCACCCTGCACGCTAAGTCACAGGGCCACCTGGTCCCGTCCGGGACACCCAACCAGCAGAAGCGAGGAGCTCTGCGTTCAGCGTCACCCGCCCTGGGCACCCCGCCGACACTCGCCCACCTCAACACGCCCTGACCTGACCAATGGAGCACCTGACACGCCCTCAGAACGAGCGTCATGACCCATATTGAACCCAGCCCCATGACCGACATCGCGGCCGCGCTTGGTAGCGGTCTCGCAGCACAGCAGGTACGGGAACGCACCGCACCCCTACCCCCATCGAGGACAGGGCTGCGGTGAAGAGGTAACCGTCAGCGGCGGCCAAACCGTCAGTGCTCGGCTTCCGCGCCGATGAGGACGAAGGCCATCGTGGCCGGTTGGTCGCCGCGGTTGCGCCAGGCGTGGCGGGTGCCGTTCTGGATCACGATGTCCCCTGCCGCGAGCGGTGTGCAGTACCCGTCGTCGAGTTCGAGAACGATCTCGCCCTGCAGCACGATGCCGTAGTCCACGGTCGGCGTCGCGTGCATGCCGTCGGGCTCGATGAGCTCTGCGATGCCGGGTGAGTCGGCCCGCTGCTCCGTGTCGAAGGCAATGGGGTCGAAAGCCGGGTCAGCCATCGCGGCCTCCGGCGGGAAGGTCAGGACGATGAACCGGGTGCCGCCGGGTGCCGGGAGCAGGCTGGTGACCTTCGGCGTGGGATCGGCCCCGGTCCGACTGACCGTTGCCCCGGGTTCAGTGGCCCAGGGCAGGCGGGACACCCAGCCCGGCAGGCTGGTGAACTCCCGGCTGCGTGGGACAGGGTCGTCGCTGACGACGACCGATCTGCCGTTCTCGTCGTGGCCGGTGACGACTCTGCGCATGGGGTCTCTCCGTAGGTTGTCAGACGGTCAGCGGGGCAGGCCGGACCCGGTTGGGGCACCGAGGGCCGCTCCCCAGGCGTCCAGAGTGTCCGCCACCGTGAGGGCGGGCGCCCGCAGCAGGGCCGATGCCACCGTGCGTACGAGCAACCGGTGCCGGTCGTCGGTGAGGTACTCCACCGGGGACTTGCCGTCCACGCGCGCGAGCAGCAGAGCCGGCAGCAGTGTCGCGGCCCGTTCCTCGGCGGCGGATCGTGGCTCCCAGTCGACGCACCGGAGGTACATCTCGGTCAGCACCCGGGCGGACTGCAGCAGTTCACGGCGCCGGCCGGGCACCACCAGGCTCTTGAGGAGCAGATGGTTGACGCAGAAGGCCAGGTCGAAGGCCGGGTCCCCGTACCAGGCGCACTCGGCGTCCAGCAGTACGGGGCCCGCTGGGCCGACGAGGATGTTCTTGGGGCTGACGTCCCCGTGCACCAGGGCCAGGTGCGTGGTGGCCGTGCGGTCGGCGAGGCCCTGGAGGATGTCGCCCAGATCAGGGTGCGCCGCCGCGGTGGCCAGCAGGTACGGCTCGATGCGCAGGGCATGGAAGTTGTCGTCCGTGGCGAACTCGGTGGCAACGGCAGCGTCACCCGCGCTTGTTGCGTGCAGGGTGCCGAGGAGCTCTCCGACGGCCGCCGCGGTCGCCACCTCCACCTCGCCGCCGAGCAGCTGCGCCTTCCAGATCGGGTAGCGGTCGGGGGGCAGATACGCCATCGCGAAAACGCCGGCTTCGGGATCGTGGGCCAGCAGCTCCGGCACGCTGTCCGGGCGGCATCGGGCGGCGAACCGCATCCACGCCCACTCATAGGCGTTACGCGAGACCGGTGCCTCCCAGTCGGCCGCAACCCGCAGCCGAGCCAGGGCCCGCTTGACACACAGGGAGCGTCCCGGCAGGTCCACCCGCCACAGGTCGGACGAGACTCCGCCGGCCAGCGGCGTCCAGTGTGCGGCTTCGCCGGGCCGGGCGAGCTCGTGGGCGGTCAGGAAATCGGTCAGCAGGGGGTCCGGACCCGCCGGCGCGGAGGCCGGGCTCATCGCCGGTCGCCCGGTCCGGCGGGTCGGCCGCCGGGGTTGTTGCAGGGGTACGCAGGTGCCTCCCCCGCGAGGACACGTACGACCTCCTCGGCGGCTCGCCGACGCAGTTCCGTCACGGAGGCGTCGGAGGAGAAGGCGACGTGCGGGGTGAGCAGCGCGCCGGGCTGGTCCAGCAACTCGGCGGGGACCTGAGGTTCGCTCTCCAGCACGTCGAGGGCGGCTGCGTCCAGCTGCCCGCTGTCCAGTGCCTTGGTGACCGCGCCGGTGTCCACCAGACCGCCGCGGCTGACATTGACCAGCAGCCCGCCCGGCTTCATCGCCGCCAGCTGCTCGCCACCGATGAGGTGGTGCGTGCCGGACGTGAGTGGCACATGGAGGATCACCACATCACTGCGGCGCAGCAGGTCCTCCAGGCTCGCCATCTCCACCCCGGGGGCGTCCTTGGGCGGGTACGGGTCGTGGGCCAGGATCCGGCAGCCGAACGCGCCGAGCTTGCGCACGGTGGCACGTCCGATCCGCCCGTACCCGACGACACCGCAGGTCAGTGATGACAGCCGGCGCAACCGGGCGCTCGCGGGGTCCCAGCGGCCCGCGCGGACCTCCCGGTCGAGCACGGTCAGGCCGCGCGTCCAGGCCAGCACCATGCCGACGGCATGGTCGGAGACCTCCTCGACGCAGTAGTCCGGAACGTTCGTCACCCACGCGCCCCGCGCGGTGGCGGCGTCGACGGCGATGTTGTCGAGGCCGACCCCGAGTCGGGCCACGATCCGCAGCTCCGGCGACGTGCCGATCGCGGTGGCGGAGACAGGCGCCCAGCAGGTCAGGATCCCGGCGGGCCGGTGCTCGGCGACCAGCTCCTCGATCACCTCGATGGAAGCGGGGTCGGCAGGGCCGGTCACGAGGGTGTGGCCCGCGCCCTCGATCACGGATCGCTCGACGGCGTCGTCGGGCCAGGCGTGGTCGGTGAGCAGTACGACGCCGGGGCGGCTCGGTGGTTTCATGGCAGGTCGTCCTCGCAGATTCGTGCGGCCGTCGCGGGCGGCCGGGCGTCCCGCCCTGTGCGTCCGGTCAAGCGGCTTCGATCATCGTCCGGAAGGGCGGCCGAGGGCATGTCCGATGAGGCCGTCGGCCGCCGTGGGCGGGGTGGAGAGGGTCACTGGGCTCGGGTGGGGGTGCCGGCGCTCGCCGACTTGTGGTCGGTTCGGGCGCCGCTTTGCGTCCCCGGAACGGGTCACGAGATGCCGGGGCACGTCGCATCACTCTGTCACAGCCACATGATGCTAACGATAGCACCAGCCTCCTTCGACACGTCAAGAGCCCGGGTGCGAACCCCGTCGCCGACACCCCGGCGGCACGCCCGGACAAGCACGAAAGCCCGGCCATCGCAGGGAAAACGCGAACCGTCGAAGAAATCCTCCACCCGCGTCTTGACGCGCCGAGTACTTCCCTTCATGGTTTCTGCCAACGCCGACCGCGTGACCGATATATGTCCGCACGAGGCCGGGTTCTCGACGACGTCATAGCCACGGACGTCCCCGACGGGCGATATACGACCGAATTCCGCATGCGGCGTCCGACCGCGCTGCGGCTCATCGCCCCCATTCCGCCGATCGGCGATCACATCGTCTTCGCCGACTCGTGTCCGTGTTCAGCTCACCGCTTCTCGCCATCGCCGCACGCCCCCGTACGGCGAGGCATCCGCCACGGCCTGCCGTGGCCAATCCTCCTCAGGAGCCGCTATGACGCACGCAGCGCAAGCCGACACCCATACAGTGCCTGCCGACGGCACACAGGAAAGCAACCGCGTGCCCATCTCCAAGGGCATGATCGGGGTGGGCTTCCTGCTGGTGGTCCTCTCCTACATGGTCAACGCGATGGACCGTCAGGTCTTCCCCCCGCTGCTGCCCGACATCCGCCAGGACTACGGCTTCTCCCTGGAGCAGGGCGGGCTGCTGGCGACCAACTTCACCCTCGGCATGGCCCTGGCCGGGCTGCCCGCCGGCTACCTCCTGGACCGCTTCCGACGCAAGACCGTGCTGCTCGTCAGCATCGTGGTCTACTCGCTGGGCACGATGGCCACGCCACTGGCCGTCGGCTTCGCCGACATGACGGTCTACCGCGTCATCTCCGGCTTCGGCGAGGGCATGCAGTCCGCCGCCATCTTCGCCGCACTCGGCGCCTTCTTCACGCACCGGCGGGGCCTGGCCTTCGGCGTCATCGGCGTGGGCTACTCCACCGGCGTGTTCATCGCCCCGCTCATCGGCGTCCGGCTCATGAACCTGCACGGCACCTGGCACGCACCCTTCTACCTGTTCGGCACCGCGGGCCTGCTGATCGCCGCCGCCTCCCTCTTCCTCGTGAAAGCCGGCCTGACCGAGCACGCCGTCGAGAAGGCCGTCTCGACCAGGACCTACGAGTACATGCCGGCCTCCGCCTACAACCGCAACACCATCGCGCTGGCCGTCCACTCGGTCGTCAGCGGTGTGGCCATCTACGGGTTCCTCGGCCTCTACCCGACGTATCTCATCACCTCGCTGCACTACACCGCGGGGCAGGCGGCTCTCGCCATGAGCCTTCTCGGGTTCGGCGGCATGACGGCCGCCCTCGGCGGCTGGCTCGGCGACCGGGTGAACCAGCGCACCCTGCTGATCGGGAGCCTGCTGGCGGTCTCGGCCATCGCCGGGTGCATCTACGAGACCCACGCCGGCGTCGCTGTGCAATGCGCGTTCGCCTTCTTCATGGGCGCCTTCGGGCTGGGCTTCATCTACCCCAACACCAACAGCGCGATGCAGCGGGCCGTCCGCCCGGAACAGATCGGCCGCGCTTCCGGTCTCTTCGTCACCAGCTACTACGGAACGGCCGCGTTCTCGGGCCTGCTGTTCGCCACTCTGGTCGAGTCCTTCGGCTGGAGCCGGGCAGGGCTCCTGCAGGTCACGTTCCTGCCGCTGGTGGGTGTCGTCGCCCTCGTCTTCGTCCGCCCGTCACTGTTCAACAACGCGGACCGCTGAGCGCCGCGCCGGCTCGGCCGCGATGCTCCGTCATTCGCCTGCGGCGCCATCGCGGCCGGTCGCGCAGTTCCCCGCGCCCCTTGGCGGCACTGGCGAACCGCAGGCGACCGCACCAGGTCCGCTCAGGACACGGAAGACACCCCGTACACGCCAGGGGCCTGCCCGCACCGATCGGTGCGGGCA
>NZ_JBHXSK010000080.1:0-39916 GCF_042716195.1 Streptomyces sp. NPDC058683 | reverse complement strand
GTTGATCAACGGCAGCATGCGTTCGTTGATCCGCCGTTGCACCGGCACCGGGTCCCAGGTCGACTGGTTCACGAACTGCTGCAGGTTCTGCTCGTTGCCGTCCGGAAGCCGCGAGGCCATCGCCTGGATCGACTTGCGGCGGCCGTCCAGCATCAGCCCCCGCAGGTAACACTCGCCCTTGGTCCGCTGGTCCTTGCGTGGCACCGACGCGAACACATCAGCGACGTATAACGCCAACGTCGCCCGGACACGGTTCACTTCATGTGCGTCCACACACCCAACATGCTCCTGAACAGGCCCGCTGTGAAGACCTAACGGAGTCCTACTAACCAGTGTGCGTAAGTGAGTCTTTGACCCACTGCTGCGTGCTGGCCGCATCCCGAACGGTGTTGGATGCGGCTGGGTTCCCGCGTTCGCTTCCCGCTCGGCGACGGTCCTCCAGGGGGCTGGCACGTTATGGGCGGGCGGCTTGCCTCACGTCCTCGGTCACCTGGCCTGGCCTGGACAGTCCGATGCCCCGCACGATCACTCTGGTCGTGTGGGGGCGGTGCCGTCCTTCCCCGAGATCTCAACCCGTTCGAGCAGGGGATACCCCATCCCGGACCGAGTGTCCGCTCAGGTCGTCGGAGGAGAGCGGCCGGCCACGGGTCGGCCCGCGCAGTGCCACGTACAACTGGTCATAGTCGACCGGCGGACGCTCCCGGTCCTCGGTCGGAGTAAACGTCCAGACTGAGCTTGTTCCGCTTTGACGGACACCACCCTTGGTGTGGTGGTCAGGCTGCGAGTGCGGTCTCGTAGTCGGCGGAACTGACGTCAATCCCCGCGAATCGTGGAGACCTTCCTATGCAGCCAACCTCTCAGTGAGGCTGGCCCGGTAATCGCGTGTGTAGTCGATCGGGCTCTTGAAGCCACATATGCTGTGCAGCCGTCGAGCGTTGGAGAAACCGGTGATCCAGGTAGCGCCCCGGATCTGGGGCCTGGGCATGGGCGTCGAAGGTGCGCCGGCGGACGTGTTCGACCTTCAGGACGCTATTGAACGGCTTGCTGACGGCATTGTCGAAGCATGAGCCGACCCGGTCCATGGACTGGGTGACGCCCAGCTTGCGGCAGGCTCGGCGGAACCTCCGTGAGGCGTGCTGCGCTGCTGCGGTTGCTATGAAAGATGACGCCCTGCATGGCCCCGTCGCGGGTCGTGGCGGGCATGTGCAGGGCGGCCGTGACCCGGTCGGCGTCGTGGCGGACGCCCATCGCATATCCGAGCGGGCGGCGGGAGAACAGGGTCGATGACCGTGGCCAGATACAGCTTGCCCTCACCGGTGTTGATCTCCGTCATGTCCCCGCACCACACCAGGTCGGTCGCCTCCGCGGTGAAGTCGTGGCGCACGAAGTCCGGGTTCGCCGGCCGCTTGCCGGGCCGGGTCAGCCCTCGGCGTCCGCGGACCGCGCGGCCCGCCAGCCGGAGCTCGGCCATGACCTTCGCGATGGTGTTCACCGACGCGCGCCAGCCCTTGCGGACCAGCGTGATCCAGATCTTCGGTGAGCCGTAGGTGCCGCCGGAGTCTGTGAACTCTTCCCTGACCGCCTGTCCCGGCGGCAGGTGGCGGGTCTGCCGCGTGGTGGGCTTGGGGGTGCGGTGCTTGTAGAACCACGACTCGCTCACGTCCAGGGCGCGGCACGGGACGCAGTGCGGGATGTTGTGCACGGCCCTGAAGTCGCTGATCCCCCCGACCACTTGTGCCGGGTCCGCTACAGCCACTTCACCCATTCGTCCCGACTCACCGATCCGCACCTGGTCCGATTACCCGGCCAAAGCTGCATGACGAGCCAGTAGCACATGTTGCTGCGAAGAGTGCGATTAAAGCTGGTACTGACAGTGCGCGTCAGACGTTACGTGGGCCTATGACCCGTATATAGATTTGAGAATGCACCGATGGTGCATGGGTGCAGGTGGACAGCACCGTTGCTGCGTCCCCGCTGTCGACCCCGACCGTGCGATCGCGCCGCCTACCGGGTCCGGCTGTTGCCCCTCTCAACGAAAGGACTCTGCCATGCATGTGTTCATCACAGGAGCGACCGGTTACATCGGCGGATCCGTGGCCGCAGTGCTACTCAAGGCTGGCCACGAGGTCTCCGGCCTGGCACGTGATACGGCGAAGGCCGCATCCCTCCAAGCGCAAGGCATATCACCAGTACTCGGTGACCTGGACGATCGCGAGGCGCTCATCAAGGGTGCCTCCGCCGCGGACGCCGTTGTCAATGCTGCGGATAGTGACCACCTCCCCGCCGCCGAGGCACTCATCGAGGCTCTTGCCGGTACCGGCAAGGCGCTGTTGCACACCAGTGGGTCGAGTATCGTGTCCGCCGACGATCAGGGCACTGGTCCGGGGCGCATTTTCACTGAGGCAGACGTGCTGGCTGAGGCGGGCTGGAAGCCGGAGCCCGACAAGGCGCACCGCGTAGCCATCGACCGACTCGTCCTTGCCGCGTCCCGTCGCGACGTCCGATCTGTTGTTCTGTGCAACACGCTGATCTATGGTCATGGGCTCGGGCTGCACCGCGACAGTGTGCAGGTGCCGCTATTGGCCCGTCAGGCGCGCAATAGTGGTGTGGCCAGGCACATCGGCCCGGGCGACAATGTCTGGTCGACGGTACATATCGAGGACGTGGCGAGCCTGTATGTGAAGGCGCTTCGGAAGGCGAGCGCTGGTTCCTTCTTGTTCGTGGAGAACGGTGAGGCCCGCTTCGGGGACATCGCACAGGCTGTCGCCGACGCATACCAGCTCGGAACTGCCCAGTCATGGGACATCGACTCTGCCATCGCCGAGTGGGGTTCGGGATACGCCCGCAACGGCCTCGGTTCCAACAGCCGAGTCCGCAGCACAGTGACCCGCACTGAGCTCGACTGGCAACCCGCACACGCCTCCGTAACCGACTGGATCCGCAAGGAACTGCGCAACGACCCCGCCGACGATCCGACGGTTCGATGACATAGCGCATGATCGGTGAGGGGCTGGCGCGGGCAGTCTGCCGCGAGCGCTACGGCCTGCTCGGTCGTACCGCAGCGAGTGGCTGATTCGTAAGGCCGACCAGGATGGTGACATCAACTACCCGTCGGCGAAGGGTGGGCAGGGGAGCGGGCGCACTGCGCCTCAACGCGGTCTCCTCCGCCTGTTTCGACTACAAGGTCTCATCGTTCAGGGAGTCCCGGCTGGCCTGGGCGACCTCGACACCGTGGTCGGCCTGGGAGCCAAGTGCGGCGGTCGCCCCGAAGTGCTGCTGGGTCCAGGCGGTAGATCGGCGATGCCTCAACCGGCTTGTGTCGATTCGGGACGTAACTGTTGTTCGGATCTGGGGCGTACCGACATAGCTATGAGTTTGCGGCGACAACAGAATGCTGTATGTGGGTTCGTTCGTGAACAATGCAATCAAGGTGCCCCCCGCCTCGTGGAGCCTGATCGGCGTGCTGTGCTGGCCGCTGTCGCGGCAATATTGGCCGTCATTCGACACGGTCTGCGGTGTCCCTGCCCCTGTATGGCGCGGCACCTGTAGGCATGCCCGACCTCACAGCTTCTCTGCGTAGCCATGACTGGGGCTGTGCACTGCGGTCAAAGGCGCGTGCCACGCCAGAGTTCACAACAGTGGTCTCGGACGCCTGAACAAGGTCACGGGCACTTCGCGCAGGATCTGGGCTCGGGACGGATCAGGCTGGGTGTATTCGGTGAAGCGGCCGGCGAGTCTGTCGATGGTGAGGGAATGCAGCCCCCAGCTGCCCGTCCACTCGGAAGACCAGGTCTTTTCATGCCCGAAGGGACTACCTCCAGAAGGGTCCATTGGGCGACTCGTTTAGCGACATCCTGTGCTGCTTGTAAAAATCTGGCCGGATGGCGGCGAGGAGAGTCACCGGATCGGGTAAATACACCTTAGTTTTACCGGTGTATAAACTCGAACAATGCGGCGTTTTTATCGAGATTCGCGCATCTTCATTTCGTATGGGAGAAATTGGTGATGGGTAACGTGGAGATCCACGCGGCTATGAATGATGAGCCGACTTCGGCTGCTGTTCTGGTGCGGCCGCTCGGTGCTTTCGAGCGCATGTATCATCGATATATGGAGCGCAACCCGATGCATTTCTCGGTGGTGGCGGAATTTGACTCGGCCATCTCCGAAGCAGACATCCGCAAGGCGCTCGCCGCGGTGCAGGAGCGTCACCCGCTTCTGTCCGTACACGTACGAGATGACAAAAATGCCGGACTGGGTTTCTATCGATCTGCGCCGGCTCCTGAGATCGAGTTGACTGTCGCAGAATGCGACCCGCGCACGTGGGAGTCATGGGGGGCTCGAGAGCTGAGTATTCCCTTCGACCGCTCCGTCGCCCCCTTGATGCGTGCCGTACTGCTTCGTGACGCGAGTGCTGCCACCCTTCTGCTCTCCTTCGACCATACAATTGCCGACGGTATTTCCGCCACGTACGTGCTCAAGGACCTAGTGGCATCACTGAATGGCGAGCCCCTCACGGTCCTTCCGGTACCTCTTTCCCAGGAAGACCTCATCGCCCGCACGCTCCCGGCCGTCGAGGAGCTAAACCTGCCTGAGCGGCTCCCTGCAGATCCCCGTCTGGGAGCAGTGAGCAGGCTGCGGCCGTTCGACGCGGCCAAGCCCTACGTGTGCACGATGACGCTCGATGCGGAATTTACCACCCAACTTCGTGAACGCTGCCGTACGGAGAAGACCACGGTGCACGCTGCGATCGTCGCCGCGGCCTCCAGGGTTCGCAGCACGTTGCGCGATGAAGAGTACGTGCGCGTCGTAACCCCATTCAACTTCAGACGTCATATAGGTGCCCATGGTGAATGCGCCGACTACTTCACTTGTGCCCGGACTGGAATGGCTCCCCATGGCGGCGACGCCTTCTGGGACCAGGCGCGCGTAATCGGCACGGAACTTGCTGACGCCAGATCCGTGCCTGGGGTGGTAGCCACCTCGGCGGCCGTCCAAGAATTCACTCCCGCGGATGCCGACGCTGATACGGCAGAAGGCTTCATGACGGCACAACTTAGTTATGAGGTGATGATCAGTAACCTGGGGCTGCTCGACATTTCCCGGACGGGCCCGATTCACCCGAGCGCTGTCTGGGGCCCCGTTTTGATGTGTCAGGCTGACGGAGAGGACGTCTTTGGCATCGTGACTTATGGCGATAAACTCCGCATGGTCGCCTGTGGTCATACATCGACGGGGGAGCTTCTTGAAAAGGTTCGAACGACGCTGATCGAGGCCTGCGGCTGAAGGCGCTCATGATGGGGGGCGGCGTCGAGGAGGAGCTCGGCCGGTTCCGCCGCAACCACCTGGTCCCCGCCCCCGATGTCGTCACTCTCGCCGAGCTCAGCGCCCGGACCGACGATGGGACCGGCAGGACGACCAGCGTCGCATCAGCGAGCACTTCGCCCATCGAGAAGCCCCTGGTCCAGCTCCAGCCGATACCCGACTACCACGTCCAGACCGGGCGCGTGCTGATTCCACGTGTGGACCACTACGCGCGGATCACCGTACGAATGACCCACTACTCGGTGCCGGTGCAGTTGATCGGCCCGCCCGGTCCGGGTACTGCTGCACGCCCCCGGGATCGTCGTCTACGACGGCCGGATCGAGGTCGCCCGGCACGAGCGGCCGGCCACCCGCGGTGGCAGCCGCCTGGACCTGGACCACTACCCGGAAGGGTTTCTGCGGTACATCGCGATATGTCTGTGCCGCCGGATCAAGAGCGGCGTCACGTCGGGTGATGCATCTGCCAGCGGCGCGCGGACTGTGCGCACCTGGTACCCACGGTATTGGCGAGAATCGAATCATGGACATCCGGCAGTTGGAGTACTTTCTCGCGATCGTGGACCACGGCGGGTTCAACCGGGCCGCGTCGGCCTTGTACGTCTCGCAGCCGTCGCTCTCCCAGGCTGTTCAGTCCCTGGAGCGCGACCTAGGCACTGCCCTCTTCCACCGCATCGGCAGGCGGGCGGTACTCACCGAGGCGGGAACCGCGCTGATCGAACCGGCCCGGGAGGCAGTTCGCAGCATGGCGACCGCACGCTCCAGCGTCGCCGCTGTACACGAACTGAGGACAGGGCGGCTTGACATCGCCTCGATGCCCTCCCCAGCCGTCGAACCACTCACCTCCATGATCCGCGCCTTCAGCAGCCGTCATCCCGGCGTGTCGGTGATCATTCGTGCCGCCTTCACTCAGCAGGACGTCATCGACATGGTGCGCACCGGCTCCGCAGAACTGGGACTGCTGACCACGCCCGGCCCCCTCTCCGACAAGGATGTCGTGTCCCACCCCGTCGGTGAGCAGGGCTTCGTCCTGCTCACCCCGCCCGACGGCCCATTCCCGGCGGACAAGCCGGTCGCCTGCGAGCAGTTGGCCGGGCACCGGATGATCATCGTGCAGAGGGGCACCGCAGCACGCGCGTACGTGGACGGCCTGCTCGAGCGAGGCATCGATCTCACGATCGCCGCTGAGACCGAGCACCGCGTTTCGGTCCTCCCCATGGTGCTGGCCGGGGTCGGAGTCGCGGTGGTCACCGACTCCTGGCGTGGGATGGCCGAGCGCGCGGGAGCGATGGTGCTCGACCTGGAGCCGAACACTGTCCTGCGCATCGTGCTGACCAGCCGCAGAGCCGAGCTGTCCCCGGCCGCGAAAGCCTTTCTGACGTGCGCGTTCACGACCGACACCGAGGAGTAGGGGTTCTTATAAGGCTGCCCTATAAGGCAGATTGTGATCGTGTCTTGGACACACTGCGGGCGCCTTGATGCAATCGGCTTCATGACGAATCACCGCATCGCGCTCATCCCGGGAGACGGCATCGGAACCGAGGTCCTGCCGCCCGCCCAGCAGGTCCTGGACGCCATCGGCCGCCGCCATGGCTTCGGATTCTCCTACACCTCGTACGACTGGTCCTGCGAGCGCTACCTGCGCGAGGGCGCGATGATGCCCGAGGACGGCATGGACCGGCTGCGCGAAGCGGACGCAATCCTGCTCGGCGCCGTCGGCTACCCGGGCGTGCCGGACCACGTCTCCCTATGGGGCCTGCTGATCCCCATCCGCCGCAGCTTCCGCCAGTACATCAATCTGCGGCCGATCCGGGTCTTCGAAGGAGTGGAGAGCCCGCTGCGCGCGGCCGTCCCGGGCGAGGTCGACCTCGTCGTCGTGCGGGAGAACGTCGAGGGCGAGTACAGCGAGATCGGCGGTCGGCTCAACCGGGGTACGCCGGAGGAACTCGCCATCCAGGAGGCGGTGTTCACCCGGACCGGGGTGACCAGGGTCGTCGACTACGCTTTCGAGCTCGCCGCGCGGCGCGGCGGAAAGGTCACCTCGGCCACCAAGTCGAACGGCATCATCCACACCATGCCGTTCTGGGATGAATTGGTCGCTGAGCGTGGTGCCGTCCACCCCCAGGTCAGCTGGGACCAGGAGCACATCGACGCGCTGGCCGCCAAGTTCGTGCTCGACCCGGCCCGCTTCGACGTGGTCGTCGCCTCCAACCTATTCGGTGACATCCTCAGCGACCTTGCGGCTGCTGTGGCGGGCTCGATCGGCATCGCACCGTCCGCCAGTCTCAACCCGGAGCGCGAATTCCCGTCGATGTTCGAGCCGGTTCACGGCTCCGCCCCCGACATCGCCGGCCGCGGCATTGCCAATCCGCTCGGCGCGATCTGGTCGGCGGCGATGATGCTTGACCACCTTGGCCATCCCAACGCCGCCAAAGACGTCACCGACGCCATCGCCGCCGTCCTGGCCAAGACCGACGTTCGCACCGGTGATCTGGGAGGAACCGCCACCACCACCGAGTTCACGGAGAAGCTGCTCGAACTGCTCTGAATAGCTGCATGTGAGGGCGGACGGCATAGACGATGCCCCGACCATCCCTGATCTTCGCAGGGACGGTCGAAACTGTGCTGAGCTCAGAAGGCCCTCACCCGGGCGGGGACACGGCCTCGCGACCCATGCGCCGGGACGGCGCATCCTGCACTTTCTAGCTGCCTGAGAGACTGTCGTGAGTGTCAATCCCCGCGAATCGTGGAGACCTTCCTATGCAGCCAACCTCTCAGTGAGGCTGGCTCGGTAATCGCGTGTGTAGTCGATCGGGCTCTTGAAGCCACATATGCTGTGCAGCCGTCGAGCGTTGGAGAAACCGGTGATCCAGGTAGCGCCCCGGATCTGGGGCCTGGGCATGGGCGTCGAAGGTGCGCCCGTGGACGTGTTCGACCTTCAGGACGCTGTTGAACGGCTTGCTGACGGCATTGTCGAAGCATGAGCCGACCCGGTCCATGGACTGGGTGACGCCCAGCTTGCGGCAGGCTCGGCGGAACCTCCGTGAGGCGTGCTGCGCTGCTGCGGTTGCTATGAAAGATGACGCCCTGCATGGCCCCGTCGCGGGTCGTGGCGGGCATGTGCAGGGCGGCCGTGACCCGGTCGGCGTCGTGGCGGACGGTCGTGCGTGCTCTCGTCGCCGGGGATCCTGCCGCCGCCGTGGAAGTACATGATGGCGGGCAGCTTGCCGGTGGTGCCTTTGGGGCGGACGACGCGGATCCTGACCTTGCCGGTCGGGCCGACTGGCAGGGTGCGGTGAGTGATGTCCCGGGCGGCAGATCGGTGGAGTTGGCTTGGACGCCGTCGAGCGACTTGCGCGCGTCGGCGTAGTTGAGCGTGTAGATCGGCGGGTTCTTGGCGGCGGCGTCGGCGAAGACCTGAGCGTCGTGCTCAAGGACCGGCGCGGTTGTCTTTCGGGCGGTTGCGGAAGAAGTCGTCGTGCTGGCTCCGGCATTGGCCTCAAGCAGGACACCGAGAGCGAGTGGAAGGACGGCGGCAACAGCGACATTACGGCTGATACGGCGACGGTCAGACATGAAGACAACTCCCACACTGGATGAAGACTGATAACGGCACTCAGTCCTGAGTGGTGGAGCACCGCATTCTGACAGTGAGAGTCTTGCCGCTGGGCACCGGGAGTGACTGTCGAGTGACCACCAGAACTCCGGACTGATTGCCCCACGGTCCAAGCTGTGGCCAACCCCACAGCGAGCATCACGTCCGCTCCCTGGATCGCAGGCTCACCCCGTTCACGGCATGGTGCCCTGCCGTGAACAGCGCGAACGGCAGACAACCAAACACGTCGTCACCCGGGGGTACCGTTCCGGCGCCCGAACTGCCCTGCGTACCGGCGACTTGGCCGTCAGCCTGTACGCGCACATCGGCTTCACGGCGCTTGAGCACTGGACGTATCTGGCCATCCCTCAAGCGGCCGGGCATCGCCCGCCGGCTCTCGAGACCTCCACTGTCCGCCAGGCAGACCACGGCGCTGAGGCGGTCCGATTGCCGGCGAATCGGACCGCCCTCGAACCGATGCCCGGCACCGCCCAGGACCGGCGCGAGTTCGAAGGCCGCGCAGCACCTTCTTGACGGGGCGCGGCGCGGTGGTTGCCGACGGCTGGGGCAGACGCGCTTCGCGGATCCTGTGCGCCGGGCGCTCTGCCGCGCTGGGGGAGGGGGCAGCAGGCCACCGAGTTGCTGCGAGCCCGTTGCCTCGCTTTGCGCTGCCCGACGAGCCCGCTGAGGCCGTCAGCCCGCGATCCCGTCCCGCCGCTAACACTAGATGATCGATTCCAAGGCGTGGTGGTCGTAGGCGGTCAAGCCGAGGAGTCGTTGCAGGATGACCCGCCCCGATGGGCCCGCCCGATGCTCGATGCGAACGAAGGTCCGGCGCAATCCGGTGCGAGGGAGTCGTCGGCTCGAGGGAAATTCCGAATGGTCCGACGGGCCAGGACACTCAAACCCAGTTGCGTCGAGCTGCCGCGACACCAGCGCCGAACCGGCTGGTGGTCCCCAGCTCTGCGTAAAGGTCTTGGATCCGCCGCCGCAGCGTCCGTGTCGACACCCCGAACTGGCGGGCAATGGCGTCGTCCTTGACTCCAGCAGCAAAGAGCGCAAGCAGGTTTCGCTCTTCGTCCGTGGGCTTCCGCGTCTGGTCGCCTTGGGTGGACGGCCCTGGTGACGGCAACCGCTCGGAGTCCGGGGCACCACTCAGTGAGGGCGCCGTGGCCCAGTAATGCTCGAAGAACTCGGTCAATGCATTCAGCAAGGGGGGCGCTTCGGTGTAGAGGCACTCGTTGCTGTCGGCTGACAAGCTCAGCGACACCATCGCGGCCGACCGGTCCGCCATCGCCAATTTGATGGGCAGCGCCGGGACGACCCTGGCTTCTTCGCCACGCGACACGAGACCACCCAGCGCCTGCCAGCCGCTTTCAGCATCGAAACTGGCAGCCGCGTAGACGACCCGCACCCGCACCCCGCGCCGGACCGCCGCCTCGTCGAGTGGTCCATTCGGAGCCAGCAGGAACGGAGGGCGGTCCATGGCGCAGATCTCGGATCGGGCTGCCTGCTTCAAGCGGTAGTAGCAGTCGCCGACCGCCTCCGGACCGCTGATCGTCCTGGTGGCGGGTTCGGCCGTACTGGACCGCCTGGCGCTGTCGAAGATCGCACCCAGCGGCCCCGCCGCGTCCCGCACGGCAGCCAGTTGACGCTCACGGGACTCCACCAGTGTCCGCAGCGCGTGACGGGGATCCACCGTGAGGAACGCCCCTGAGGATCTACGGCTGACCAACCCGGAGTGGTGCAGACGTTCGAGCAACACCAACGCGTGCTCGGAGCCCACTCCGAATGCCGCCACTATATTGTCAACAGTCCCGCCACCGTGCACCAGTAGATGGCGATAGACAGCCTCAGCCTCTGTATCGAGCCCAACCAACTCCAAGGGTGCGTCGGTTTCCGTCATTGCTCTCCACCTCTTGCCTTTGCCCTTGTGATATCGATCAGGAAAATACAAGCCGCGGTGGCGGCCAGGGGAACAGGCCCCCGTCGTCGGTTGCCTCCGGGTAGGGATCCCTTGATCTGCCGTCGTCGCGCCGCCGCAAAGGTCGACATCTTCAATCGATTCGACGCTCCACTCCGGCTACCGGGATGAGAAGTCGGGGCCAGGACGCCGGACTGCGGCATGCGGGCCGAACATCCGGAGCATCATGTCTGCTCGCAGCGTCCAGCCGGGCTGTCGACGAAGGAAACAAGACTGATGTGACGATTCGCCAAAGGGGCAAGTTAATTGCAGGTTACGACCCTTGCGGGTTCTGGCTCGGTCGAAATGGAGGAGTGAGGAATACCCGGCCGTACTGCGCCAGACAGCGGCGGCCGACTTGCACGGATGGGCTTTCTCGGGGATCCGACAAACTCCTCGCGCCTTGCAGCATGCTGCCCTGCTTGGAGATGATTGTGCCGACTTGCACCTTGTCCACTTGGTGACGTGGCACATAAGTGCCAAAGCGCTGACTTTACAGTGACGTGAACGGATGGCTGACTGCCAAGGACTGCCGCCCATCTAGTTCATGAGGTTCCCTTGCGCATGCCTCCGTCCCGCAGACGCGGGTTGACAGCCGCCGTCGCCGCCCTGATGGTGCTGACAGCCACCGGTCCTGCCGCGTCTGCCGACGCCGCTCCGATGCCCCCGGCCCCCACCGCAACCGTCGCCGCCGGTTCTGCGATTGTGCGTACCGTCACGCTGATCACCGGTGACAAGGTCACGGTGACCGCGAACGGCGGCCGGTACTCGGTCACGTCGGTAACCGATCCGCAGGGCAGGACCGGTGGCGCGCACGTCATCTCGGTCGGTGACGACACCTATGTGTATCCCGGCGCAGCGTTGCCCTTCATCGCCTCCGGGGCGCTGGACGAGCACCTGTTCAACGTGACCGAACTGCTCGCGGACGGCTACGACGACGCGCGCAGCGACCATCTGCCGCTGATCGTCACGTACACCGACGCGGCAACCCGCTCCCGGGCCATGAAGACCCCCGAGGGCGCCAGCAGGACCCTGGTCCTGAGCAGCGTCCAGGGCGCGGCGATATCCGCGAAGCACACGCGGACGGCGGACTTCTGGTCCTCCCTCATCGGTGCCGGGACGGCGTCCACGGGGGCGCGCTCGGCCGGGTCGGCGCCGGCGGCGCTGGCGGGCGGGATCGCGAAGGTGTGGCTGGACGGGAAGGTCAAGGCCACGCTGTCCGACACCACCGCGCAGATCGGCGCGCCCGAGGTCTGGGCGGGCGGGGACACCGGGCAGGGTGTGGACGTCGCGGTGCTGGACACCGGGATCGACGCCGCGCACCCGGACTTCGCCGACCGCATCGTGGCCACGGAGAGTTTCGTGCCAGGGCAGGACATCACCGACCGGCACGGCCACGGGACCCATGTCGCCTCGACCGTCGCCGGCACCGGGGCCGCGTCCGGCGGCAAGGAGAAGGGCGTCGCCCCGGGCGCCGGGCTGCACATCGGCAAGGTGCTGGACAACGACGGCAGCGGTCAGGACTCCTGGATTCTGGCGGGCATGGAGTGGGCTGCCCGGGACCAGCACGCCAAGGTCGTCAGCATGAGCCTGGGCGGCGGGCCCACCGACGGCACCGACCCGCTGAGCCAGGCGGTGAATCGGCTCAGCGAGGAGACCGGAACGCTGTTCGTCATCGCGGCGGGCAACTCCGGCCCGGAGGCGTACAGCGTGAGCGCTCCGGGAGCGGCGGACGCCGCGCTGACGGTCGGCGCGGTGAATGGCCCGGGGAAGGGCGTGGACCAGCTGGCGAGCTTCTCCAGCCGCGGCCCCCGCCTGGGCGACAACGCCATCAAGCCCGATCTGACCGCCCCGGGTGTGAACGTGCTGGCGGCCCGCTCGCAGTACGCACCGGAGGGTGAGGGCGCCTACCAGACGATGAGCGGCACCTCCATGGCGACACCGCACGTCGCGGGCGCTGCGGCCCTGTTGGCCGCCAAGCACCCGGACTGGACCGGCCAGCAGCTCAAGGACGCCCTGATCAGCACCACCGCGAGCACCCAACGCTTCAGCCCCTTCCAGGCCGGCAGTGGCCGGCTCGACATCGCCGCCGCCGTGAAGGCCACACTGTTCGCCTCCGGGGCCGCGTTCGCCCAGACCCACTACCCGTACACACCGGGCCAGACCGTCCGCAAGGACGTCACCTACACCAACACCGGGGCCGAGCAGGTCACCGTGGACCTGTCCCTGAGCCAGGACCAGCTGCCCGAGGGCCTGTTCACCCTCACCGACTCCCGGGTGACCGTGCCCGCGCACGGCACTACCGCTGTCGGCGTGATCACCCACCTCGACGCGGCGGAGGACAACAGCGCCTACGCCGGCCGGCTCGTCGCCACCGGCGCCGACGGCACGGTTCTCGCCCGCACGCCGGTCGGCGTGAACAAGGAGGGCAGCCGGGCCACGCTGTCGATCACGGCGAAGGACCGGCACGGGGCCGCTCTGTCCGGCACCCTCGTCCTGAAGGACGTCGAGCACAACACCGCGCCCAAGGTGTACGAGGTCGACGCCTCGGGCCGGATGACCCTGCGCCTGCCCACGAGCACCTACTCGGCATGGATGAACACCGCCGTGCCCGGGATCGACGGCACGCACACGCTGGGCTTCGGAATGTTCTCCGCGCCGCAGATCGACCTCGACGCCGACCGCACCGTCCGTTTCGACGCGGCGGATCTGCGCAGGGCGGCCGCCTTCACCCCGCAGCCGACCGCGAATGAGTTCATGAGGGTGGACCAGTACCGGGCGAACGGCGACCTGTTCCCGTTCATGGACAGCTACATGCCCGAGTACTGGCGGTACGACAGCCTCTGGGTGACCCCGACGCCGAAGGTGACGAAGGGCTCGTACACCTTCGCGACCCGCTGGCGGCAGATCCAGCCCCCGCTGACGTTCTCCGCCGGCTCGCAGACCTACGACGACGTCGTCATCCAGAGCCTGTCCCGCGCACTGCCCGAGGGTACCGGCACCTACCGGGCCGTCTGGGCCGGCAACGGCTCGGCCGCGGACTTCCGCAAGCTGAAGGTGCGGGGCCAGGTGGCGGTCGTCCGCCGCAACGACACCGTGCCCGCCCCGGACCAGGCCGCGACGGCGGCGAAGGCCGGCGCCAGGCAACTGCTGATCCTCAACGACGGCTACGGAAAGTTCGACCCCTGGGCCGACCTTCCCGACGCCGCCCCGCTGCCGACGGCCTCGCTCGGCACCGACGACAGCACACGGCTGCTCAGCCGGCTCCGCAAGACCGGCACAGCGACGCTGAAGGTGGTCTCGCACCCGCATCCGCGCTACCTGTACGACCTGGTCCGCCACCACGAAGGGGCGATCCCCCGGGATCCGTCCTATCGGCCCGGCCCCGGTGAACTGGCCCGAATCGACGAGGAGTTCCGCGACACCAAGCAGGGCGAGGCCGTGGAGTATCGGGAGGACGTGTCCGCCGTCTCCGACAGCCCCATGCTCGTCAAGCTGACCCCGGTCCCGGCGCAGGGCACCATGACGTCGTGGGTCACGGCGGGCGCCGACATCCGCTGGATCTCCTCCGCGGCCATGGGCGACCTGGGCCAACGGGGCCCGGCGCGTTCGTACAAGCCGCGCAGCACCACCGGCGAGAGCTGGTTCTCACCCATCCAGCACCCGCGGCTGCTGAACGACGGCATCAGCTGGCGGGCCCCCTTCCGGGTCGGGGACGTCATCAGCACCTCCGCGGCGCCGGCCTGGGGAGACTCCGGCGGCCACGCGGGAGTCGTCTGGGCCGACAGCGACACATCGAAGATCTCCCTGTACCAGGGCGACCAGCTGCTCGGCGAGGACGCCAATGAGCGGATCGTCACCGTTGAGGGTGTGTCACCGGACGCGCTGCCGTACCGGATGGTGGTCGAGGGCAAGCGGAACCTGCCGGACCGGCCTTACTCGACCCGCACGCGCACCGAGTGGGGGTTCACCTCCAGCACCACGGACTACACGGTTCTCACGCCTCTGCCGCTGGTGCAGCTCGACTACGCGGTGGCCACCGACCTGGTCGGCAAGGCGCACCGGCGGACCGGGCTGACGGTCACCCCGTCGCACCTGAAGGGAGCGGCGGGCACGGGCGCGATCCGCACGGTGATGCTGGAAGTGTCGTACGACGACGGTGCCACGTGGTGCCGGACGAGGCTGCGGCAGTCGGGCGGCGACTGGAAGGCGCGGTTCGACGCACCGTCCCGGGCCCGCTTCGCGAGCCTGCGTACGACGGCGAGGGACACGAAGGGGAACAGCGTGAGCCAGACCCTGATCCGCGCCTTCGGCCTGAAGTAGCGCCGGCGGGCGGCTGACGAAAAGGCCCCTGCCCGCGGTGGAGGCCGCGGCCAAGGGCCGCACGAGGGCATCTGGGTTGTTCGTCACAGAACGATCTCGGATGCCCTCGTTCTCATGCCCGCCCGTACCCCCTTGGACTTGGACAACCTGTCGGCGCGCAGCTCAAACGGGCCATCGCCGGGGTTCCGGGCTCAGTCACGTTGTCACTGGTCATCGATGCATCTTCCAGGATCAGGAGTCACGCCGGAACATCGCTCGTATTCGGATGGCGTGCATGAGGGGCCGCGCCGCTGGTGTCGGAGACCTCACAGATCAGTGTGTGGTCGCGGATCAGGCGGAGCTCGACGGGGCCGGTGGACTAGTTGATCGCGTTGGTGACCAGTTCGCCGAGGACCAGGGTGGTCGTGAAGTCGAGTTCCTCCAAAGCCCAGTTGGCCAGATGCGCGCTGGCCCCGGCACGGGCCGCGGCAACGGAGGCGAGATCGCGCGCAAGGGTGCGGGTGGCGACGTTCTTGGTACTCAAAGCGTGAGTGCGTGCCAGAAGCGGTACCACTGGACGTCGAGAAAGCGGGGCGGGGAACAGAGTCGGCCGACTGCCACTCGTGCGGAGCGGCGAGCCAGTCCATGCATCTCGGTGTGACAGGGTCAGTGCGTCATGATCGGGACCGAATCCTTTTCCGTGCCCTCGCCGTCCGGACCGTAGGCTTGACGCTGGGCGTTGACGAAGATGATGGCGACCGCGGCGGCCACAATGAGGATGCCGACGGCCCACCAGATGGCGGTGGTGTAGCCGTGCACCAGTGACTGCAGCCGCTCGGTCGACGTGGCCCCGCCAGGGTGGGTTGTGGCATATGCGGCGGTGGCACCGGCGGCGATGGTGTTGAGGAGCGCGGTGCCGATTGCGCCACCTACTTGCTGCGAGGTGTTGATCATCGCGGAGGCAATGCCTGTGTCGCGCGGATGGACGCCGTGCGTGGCCAGACTGATCGCCGTCATGAAGGCCGTGCCCAGGCCGAGGCCGAGTAGGACGAAGGCGGGCAAGATCAGGACTGGGTACGAGGTGTTCAGGTCGATCTGCGTCAGCATCAGCATGCCGGCGGCGCCGGCCAGGAGGCCTGGACCCATCAGCAGGCGCGGCGCGATGTGGAGTATCAGCCGGGCGCTGATCTGGGTTGAGCCGACGATCAGGCCTGTGATCAACGGGAGGAAGGCCAGCCCGGTCATGACCGGGCTGTAGTCCTTGACGATCTGTAGGTAGTAGGTGAGGAAGAGGAACAGGCCGAACAGGCCGATGACCCCGAGTCCCATCGACAGATAGGCACCGCCGCGGTTTCGTTCCGTTACGACGCGCGGCGGAAGCAGCGGGGCCTTCGCCTTGGACTCGACGACCGTGAAGGCGACCAGTAGCGCGGCGGCTGCGACGAACAGGCCGGCAGTCCCGCCAGCGGACCAGCCGTCAGTCTCGGCATGCGTGAAGCCGTAGACCAGTGAGACCAGGCCCAGGGTGACCAGGAGGACGCCGGGGATATCGAGCTTGGACGGGTTGCGGCTGTCGGAGGGCTCGCGGATCACGACTATCGCACCGGCCACGGCGATGGCGGCGAAGGGGATGTTCACGAAGAAGGTCCAACGCCAGTCCAGATACTCGGTCAGCACACCGCCGAGAATCAGGCCGACGGCGCCGCCACTGCCGGCAATGGCGCTGAAGAGGCCGTACGCCTTGGCCCGTTCCTTGGCGTCGGTGAACATCACGGCGAGCAGCGAGAGCGCAGCCGGAGCGAGCAGGGCGCCGAACATGCCCTGGAAGGCGCGGGCGCCGAGCAGCATCCCGGTGTTGACCGCGGCGCCGCCCAGCGCGGAGGCGGCCGCGAAGCCGATGAGACCGATGACAAAGGCCTGCTTACGGCCCCACAGGTCGGCGAAGCGGCCACCGAAGAGGAGTAGGCCACCGAAGGCGAGGGCGTACGCAGTTATGACCCACTGCCGGTTGCCGTCGGAGATGCCGAGGTCTGCCTGGGCGGAGGGCAGGGCTATGTTCACGATGGTCGAATCGAGTATGACCGTCAGCTGGGCGAGGGCGATGAATGTCAGCGCTTTCCAACGCCGGGGGTCTACGAACTGAGCCGTTTCAGGCATGGGTGTGCCTACCTAGCGATGCGGAGAGTGAAAGAGCGGGGATGGAGCAACGCGTGCGCAGCGCAGCCGGATCACGCAACACGTCCGAAGGAAGGACCACCTGAAGAAGATGCGGAGCTGCGCGGGAACCAGGCCGTACGCGGCCTGCCACGCTGGGACCAGTGTCACGTCCTGCGTCGTATGCCCTGGAGGCGCGAGTCGGTCGGCCACGTCGGGCGGGGAGGCGATTTCGGTGTGGCCAAGCACCGCACCCGTCGCCTGTTATACGCCAGCGCGGTCCCACATCCCGGCTCTTGCCATCCACTGCTGTAGATCGACGGACTGTTGAACATGGTGAGTCCCTCACTGTCTCCTCGTCTCCGGGGGCGGTCGACCCCGGAGCGGGATCGAGACAACCTGCCGTCCGGCGGGGGCTGGCCACACTCCGATGTTAACTCAAGCGTCGAATATTCAACATTTACGTCAAGTCTGTTTCGGTTGGAGCTATTCCCTAAGCGCTGAAATCCGATGTCAGAGGGCTGTGGCGCAGGATGCCTGTCTCCTCGCAGTGGGCTCAGTGGGCCGGGTGCTTCCGCAGTCGTGGCGGTTGGGCCCCGACCACACGGGCGCCGGATCTTGCGGTGGCGAGACGCTCCCCGGAGAGCTCACGTGGGCCAGTGCCGGCTGCGCGGCCGTGGTCGTCCTGTCATGGGTGCTTGGTCTTGGCCTCGCCCAGTTCGGATTGCCGGGCCGGTGACAGACGTGCAGGTGAGGCGTGCGGCACTCGCCGCAGCCGGCGTTCTCCCGCAGGTACAGGTCGACCAGGTGCAGCCCGCAGAGTTCGCCGATGCGCAGCCCGCCGTCGGCGAGCCAGGTGACCACCAGCCGGTCCCGGGCGGCGTTCACCGTCTCCAGCATCCTCTCCCGGCACCGACCGGAAGCATCTTCGGATGCCGGCGGCGCGGTCCCTTCGGCGTCAGCGGTTTATGGGCAGCGACGACTTCCCATGCCCGAGGAACGAACGGCGCCGGTCCACCCTCGATGGCAGCCGCGACTTATCGAGCTTCTTGCCGCTTGCCGACCCGCCACGGTAGGGGACGTTGTCGGTGAGCATGTGCCAGATCGCGGTGATGATCGAGTGCTCGACGGCGACCAGGGTCTTGAGCGGGCCGAGCGGGCACGCAGAGTCGGCGCGTCGATATAGTTCCGGGGTGACGGGACTATCAGCGGATGCGCAGCGCAGTGCGGAGAGCCGTGGGGAGCAGGGGCGTGCGTGGATGGCGGCGCTGCCCGGAATCGTCGCCGAGCTGTGCGAGAAGTGGGCACTCAGGCTGGGACCGACGATCAAGGGCGGGAAGTGGGCCTACGTCGTTCGCGTGACGACCGCCGACGGAGACGAGGCCGTCCTCAAAGTGTCGCCCCCGGACCCCGAGTTCGCCATGCGTGCGCGTCTGATCGCCGCCGCCGACGGTCACGGTTACGTCCGGTTGCTGGATCAGGATGTCGATCGGTGCGCGATGCTGTTGGAGCCGCTCGGCCTCCCGCTCTCCTCGACCGGGAGCTCGCCGGAGGAAATGCTGGACGTGCTGGCCGCGACGCTCCGCCAGGCATGGCTTGTGCCCTGTGTGCCGGGCACGACGGTGCCTTCGGTGGACGACAAGGCCAGTGGGCTGATCGGCCTGCTCGATGAGCTCTGGCCGGCGACGGGGAAGCCGTGTTCGCAGCGGCTGATTTCGATGGCGCGCAGATTCGCCGAACAGCGCGCGGAAGGCACCGCCGAGATGAACCGCGTCGCCTGCCACGGTGATTCCCATCCCGCGAATCTGCTCGCCATCGGCAAGCCCCGGTCCGGCGCCGAATCGGGATACGTGTTCGTGGATCCTGACGGCATCCTCTGCGACCCCGCGTACGACCTCGGAGTCGCCATGAGTGGTTGGCCGGAGCCGGTGCTGCGCGCCGACGATCCGACGGCGCTGGTGCGTGGCTGGTCGAAGCGGCTCGCCGCGGCGACCGATCTGGACGAGCAGGCGATCTGGGAGTGGGCGTTCGCCGAACGCGTCACTTCGGGCCTCTACTTGATGCGCCACGGCCACCGCGCCGAGGGGCAGGAACTGCTGGCCTCAGCCGAACTGCTTGCCTGAGGGCCGTCCACGAACGCGCGCGGCACGGGAAAAACCGGAAAGAGGTGTCAGGGGACGGCCGGTGAGAGCATTCCGCGGCGTTCGCCCTGGCGGACCGGTCGGGGCTCGGCCGCTCCGCGTGGCACAGGGCGGGCCGAGGCGGCGTCAGCGAGGATGGAGTCGTGCAGCTCACGCAGTGCGCGCGAGGGCTCGATGCCCTCGTCGACGAGCAGGCGATAGCCGCTCCGGTATGTCGACAGGGCGGCCGAGCGGTCGCCGGCCCTGCTCAGCGCGAGCATCAACTGGTAGCGGAGTTGCTCTTGTTGGGGGTGAGCGATGACGATCCGCTGGAGGTCGGGGATGACCTCGCGGTGCCGGCCAACCTCCAGCATCAAGGCGAAGTGTTCTTCGCACGCCATCAGCCGCAGGTTTTCCAGGGCTCTGACCTCCTGGCCGAGGACCGCCGTGTCGGCGAGCATCCCCAGCGGTCGGTCCTGCCACAGCCTCAGCGCTTCGGTGAACAGCGTCCCGGCCCGGAGGTTGTCGTGCCTGCGGCGGGCCTGCATCGCCTCACAAACCAACCTGCGGAACCGCTCGGCATCCAGCTCGCCCGGCCCGACGTCGAGTTGGTAGCCGCGGCCGATCGTATGCAGGCGGCGGACCTGCTCGGCCGCGCCGAGTATTCGGCGGACCCGGCCCACGTACAGCTGCACGTTCTTCACCGCGGACGGCGGCGGCGCGTCCCACAGCGCGTCCACGACGGCCCCGACCGGCACCGGCCGGTTGGGGTTCAGCAGGAGACAGGCCAGCACCATCTGCTGCTTCACCGGTCCGAGGGAGAGGCTGGTTTCCCGGTATGTGGCGGTGAGCGGTCCGAGAAGGGAGAATCGCATGTGGCTTTCGCCGTTGTCCCCGTCCGGGCACGCCTTTCGGGTACGAGGCATCCACGTCATTTCCATCTACTCCCTAGCCGGTGCCCAGCACGGGTCAGTGAACTCTGCACCCGTTCCACGGTAGGGGCGGCGGCGCGATGTGTAAGTCACGAGAGTCCGCCTCCGTGGCCAGGACCCGGCAGGTCACAATGGCCCGGCCAGACTGTCCACCGCGCGGGAAACCGTGCGGCGACCGCCGGAACGCGCGGCGAGCAGGTCCGCCGCCTCGCTGAAGCCCAGCTGCTCCGGCGGGGCCGGCTGTTCCAGGACACGAGCGAGCACTGCCACGGCCCGCCGCTCGACCGCCTCGCTCGCCTCGGCGACGGCGCTTTCCGGCCCGGTGCCGGCAGGCAGGAACCGCTGCCAGAACCGGGCCGCGTGATCCAGGCAACCGGGTATGTTGACCCCGCGCAGGAACGGCGCCACCAGTTCGTCGGCGAGTTGCCGGGCGTAGCGACGCGGCCCGCGGCTGCCCGGCCGGACGCCGAAGAGGGCGAGCAGGGCGAGTGTGCGGCACCGGTCGTAGAGGACGCCGCCGTCCGTGACACCCGCCAGGTGCAGCGGCGCGAGCACGGCGTGGTACGACTCGGGGGCTGCGGCGGCCCAGGCGATACGCTCGAAGGAGAAGCCGCAGTCGACGACCGAGAAGGACGCGTCGGACGCCCCCGCCACCTCGAAGTACCAGTTGATTTCGCCGAGTTCGACTTGACCGCAGTTCACGTCGGCCCGTCGCCCGCGGTAGGGCCCGTACGCGCAGTCCTCGTCGGTGAGCGCCACGGTGACCCCTCGGGCGTGCAGGCCGACGGCGGACAGGCAGTCGAGCCAGAGGTCGAGGTGGTGGGGGACTTGCTCGACCAGATCGGCGTGGCCTGTCTCCAACGAGGACAGGTTGACGAAGGAGGAGGACACGCCCGGCTCCCGGCCGGCCGTGGGCAGGTACCGCCAGCGGACGCACGGCTGGGAGAGGACCCGCGGGCCTTGTGGCGCCGGGGCTCCGTTGTGGACCACTGGGTCCAGGTACTGCAGCGCGGAGACGATCAGGTCGGTGTCGTGGGCCGTCTTACCGAGTCCGTCCATGGCGAAGGGTGTCAGACCTCGCCGGGCCAGCACGCCGTGCATCCGCTGCCACTGCGTCGAGAGGGGCCGTACCGGCGGAGTGGACGCCGCGGGGTCCCCCCGGCGGGCGGCAGGGTGGGAGCCCGGGCACCACGGGCTTCCGCACACCGCCGCCCCCTTGCCGAAGTACGCACGCCCGCAGTGTGGGCACCGGCACCTGTGCCAACCACGGGATTCCAGGTACCCGGCCAGGGCCGAGTCGAAGGCGGCTGCGGGCGTACGTGTCATGTCAGTGCACCTTCGGAGATTGCTGTTCCACGGGCCGGACGGGGAGGACGTCGGTGCCCAGGTAGGGCACAAGGATGTCGGGGATACGGACCGAGCCGTCCTCGCGCTGGAAGTTCTCCAGGATGGCGAGGATCAGCCGGTCGCAGAAACCGGTGGCGGAGATGGTGTGCGGGTAGCCCTTCTCGCTGCCGATCTTGTAGCGGATGCCGCCGCGGCGGGCCTGGTAGTCGCCCATGTTCGTGTTGGAGGTCATCTCGCGGTAGCGCCCCTGGGAGGGCAGCCATGCCTCGGTGTCGTACTTGATCCGGCCGGGCGCGCCGAGATCCTTCGAAGCGGTCAGCACCACCTGGTAGGGGACGCCGAGTTCGGCCATCAGCCACTCCTCGTTCTCCAGGCACAGCAAGTGGTAGCGCTCACTGTCGTCCGGGTGGCAGTAGACGAACTGCTCCAGCTTGTAGAACTGGTGGACCCGCAGGATGCCGGCGGTGTCACGGCCGTAGGAGCCGGCCTCGGTGCGGAAGCACATTGAGTCGCCCAGGTAGAGCAGCGGCAACCGGTCCAGAGTTTCCCCCACGTTCATACCCAGCAGAGTCTGTTCGCTGGTGCCGATGAGAGACAGGTCGGTTTCGGTGACCGCGAAGTTGTCCTTGCCCTGGAAGGGCAGGTAGCCGGAGGCGAACAGGGTCTCGCGGCGCGCCAGGTAGGGCGGGGAGACCAGTTCGAAGCCCTGCCGGCGGGCCCTCTTGGTGAACAGGTCGGTGAGGGCGTACCGCATCTGCACGGCCTCGTTCATCAGCAGGTAGAAGCGGGAGCCCGCGACGTTGACTCCGTGCGGGATGTCGATCGTCGCGGTGAGCCGGCCGATCTCCTCGTGCGGTCGGGGGGCGAAGTCCAGAGCGGGCGGGTTGCCGACGGTACGGACGACGGCGTTCTCCTCCTCGCCGCCGACGGGGACGCGTTCATCGAGCAGGTTGGGCAGCCACGACAGCACTTCCCGTAGCTCCGCCTCAGCCTGCTCGGCCTCCGCCTCGCGCTGTGTCCGTTCCTCCTTGAGCTCGCCCGCGCGCCGCCGGTGCTCGTCCTTGTCAGTGGCGTCCTTCCATTTCCGCCCGAGCACCGTGATGTTGTGCCGGGTTTCGTCGAGCCGACCGATGGCGGCCCGACGTTCCCGGTCCAGCCGTACGATCCGCTCGATGTCGATGTCGTAACCCCGCTGGGAGCAGTTCCGGACGACCTCGTCTTGGTTCTGCAGAATGTAGTTCAGGTCAAGCACGGCGATTCCTCACGGTGTTCTTGGACGGCGCGCCCATGACGGCGAGCCCCGTGTTCAGTAGGGCCTGGTAGGCGGCATGCTCCGCGTCGGCCACAACGTCCCAAGAACAGTAGCCGCTGGCGAACCGTACTGCCGCTTCCGCCGTCGCCGCCAACTCGGCGGAGGATTCGAGGAGTTCGCCGAGCCGTGCGGCCAGGGCCCGCGGGGAGCGGTCCCTCACCGGTGTCACCGCCGGTGTGTCGCCGTAGACCGCCCGGGCGAAGGGCACGTCGTAGCAGACCGCCGGGAGCCCGCAGGCGAGTGCCTCCAGCAGGCACAGCGAGAAGGTGTCCGCCGAGCGGGACGGGTAGCAGAACACCCGCGCTGACCCCAGCACCCGGTACTTCTCGTCGCCGACGAGCCATCCAGCGAGATGCACCGCCTCTCGCATGCCCAGCCGGTCCCGGGCGGTGAAGAAGGCGCGTTCCACCTGGCGGCTCTCGAACGAGCCGATGATCACCATGGTCGCGTCGGGTCGGGTGCGGCGCAGGTGCCGCATTGCCTTCAAGGCGTCGAAGAGCCCCTTGCCCCGGGTGAGTTTCGCCATGAACGCCACGTCGTAGGTCTTCTCCGAAGGCTGCGCCGTGGTGATCGCCGACAGGTCCACCGCGTAGCCGGGGATCGCCCGCACGGCGGGAGCGCCTGGGAAGTAGCCCTCCAGGTACAGGTCGACCGTCTCATTGATGACCACCCGCGGCAGCGTCCGCATCAGGCCGACCTCGTGAACGTGGGTGAGCAGGTACGACCAGGCGTGGCCGCGGCGCTCCGAGGGCAGGTGGCGCACCAGGTCCCAGGCGAAGGAGCGGGTGGGCCGGGGCACCGCGTCCAGGAAGGGCACGGAGTGCGGCATGACGGCGAACGGCACGCCGAGGCGCCCGAGGGCCGGTGGCAGTGTGCGCATCAGGTCCCAGATCTCCCGATAGAGGACCACCACGTCCGGTCGATCGGCGCGGACCGCTTCCTCGACGCGCCGGACCACCTCGGGCAGGTCCCGCACCCGCCAGCCGTCGAGGGCGAACGGCACCGTGTGGGTGGGCACCGCGCTGTCGTCCAGCGCGCGCCGGCAGACCGCATCGGGTTCGCCGAGGGCGACAAGCGTCACGTCGGCGCGTCGGGCGAGTTCCGGCAGGACATGGGCCAGCCGTGTCACCGGGCCGCGGCCGCTCTCCACGTCCACGTCACTGATCAGCAGGATCTTCATCGCGTCGCGTGCTCCAGTCGGCCGGACCGGGCGGCGCCGGCCAGCAGGTCGGCGGCGCGGGCCGCCAGGGCCATCACGGTGAGGGTGGGGTTCTGCCAGCCGGAGGTGGTGAAGCTCGCGCCGTCGGCGACCAGGACGTTGGGCGCTCGCCACAGCCGGTTGGCCGGGTCCACCACGGACCGGGCGGGATCGTCGCCCATGGCCGCACCGCCCAGTTCGTGTACGGAGGTACCCGGGACGGCGGGCTCGTCCGTGACGGCGGTGGTCCGGAAGCCGGCCGCGGCGGCCATCTCTGTCATCACGGCGGCCTGCCGACGGGCCAGTTCGTGCTCCTCGGGGCCGTAGAGCAGGCGGATGTGCGTTTGGGGGATTCCCCAGGCGTCGGTGGCCGCGGCCAGCCGTACGCGGTTGTCGGAGCGGGCCCGCACCTCGCCGCAAGCCCACATCCGGAACGGCGCGGTTCCCGACCGGGCGGCTTTCGCAGCCCAGTCGGCGCTGCGCGCACTCATCGGCAGTGTGTCCGGGGCGAAGGCGGTGATGCCGAAGCCGAGCGGGTTGTCCGGCTCGTCATGACCGAAGTCGGGTATGTGGCACACCGGCACGAACCCGGGGCTCTCCAGTGGCCGCGGCAGGTCGTCGACGTCCGGCACGGTGCCACTGACGGCGGGGCCGACGAGGTGATCGAAGAAGTACCGCCCGAGTAGGTCGTGATCGTTGCCCAGGCCGTCGGGGTGCAGTGGCGTACGGGTGTTGAGCAGGATGCGTACCGATTCAACCGCCGACGCGCACAGCATGATCACCGGCGCTCGTCGGCGGTGGGACCGGCCGGTGAGGCGATCGACGAAGACCACGCCTTCGGCGTACCGGCCGCGCGCGTCCAGTTCCAGATGGGAGACCACAGCGTCGGAGCGCAGGGTGACCCGGCCGGTGTGCAGGGCCGTGGCCAGCACGTCACCGGCCTCCGCGGCGGCCACCCGGCTGGTCAGCACCTGGCGTCCGGGCCAGCGCCGTGCCACCGCGCGGGCCAGCAGCTGCTCCCCGCGGGTCATCACGCCCCGCCGTCCGGCCGTCGGCGCGGGCGCCGACGGGGAGTGCTCGCCGCCGCCGGAAACCCGCATGAAGGACTCGACCCGGGAGTAGTACGGCGCCAGGTCGCGGTGCCTGACCGGCCAGGAGCGGCGAGCGCCGCCGGACTCGGGGCGTCCGGCGAACTCGCGGTCGGACATCCGTAGGCTGACCCCGGCCCACAGGTGCAGCCTGCCGCCGAGTTGACGGCCGCGGAACCAGTGGAAAGGCGCTTCCGCGTCTGTCTGGTACGGGTTGTCGAGGTCGTCCACGAAGAGGTGGCTGTTCATCAGTTCGTAGCCGGAGCACCGGGACTGTACCGGCTGGCGGCGGGAGTCGTGTGCGGCGCGGTCCACCCGGTGGTCGCCGGGCAGGAGTGGTCCGGCCTCGAGCACGAGCACGCGCGCACCGTGCCCGGCGAGGGTCTTGGCCGCCCAGCCGCCCGCGGCGCCGGAGCCGACCACAATCGCGTGGAAGGTGTCGTGGTTCTCGCCGTGGCTCATCGCAGCACCGACCTTCGGCCGGCCGTCGGACCGATCCGGTCACGGCCCTCGTCGACCAGCCGCATCAGGGTGGTGTCGTCCAGGACGACCGGTTCGAGGTAGGGAGCCTCGGGCAGGATGGGGCGTGCCAAGTGTTCGACCGGCGACGCGGAGAGAAGCCATCGGACCACCGAGCCGAGCAGGCCGTGGCCGACCACCAGGCGGGGAGCGGGCAGTTGCAGACAGTCCCGCAGCCCGTCCAGCATCCGGAGGACGGCCTCCTGCCAGGACTCGGCACCGCCGGGCGGCACGGCGTCGCGGCCCGCCTGGAGCAGCCAGGTGCCGTAGTCGCGCCAGGGACCGCCCTCGAAGCAGCCGTAGTCGATCTCGTTCAGGCGATGGTCGGCGCTGATCGGGACGGGGCGTCCGGCGAGCATGCCGAGGGCGGTCTGGTGGGTACGGGTGAAGCTGCTGGTGCGGCAGGAGGCGACGGTGTCCAGCCAGGGGACGGCGACCTGGTGGCAGGCGGTCCGGCCGTGGGCGTCCAGAGGCACGTCCACGGCCAGAGACCCGTTGACGAGATGGCGGGCGCTGTATTCCGTCTGAGCGTGGCGAACGAGGTAGGTGGTGTGCGGTGCTGTGGTCACCGTGCGACTCCTTTGCTCATCGACGGAGGTTCGTACTCGGACACGGGCTCGTCACTGAGCCCGAGCAGTCTGGCCACCGCCGCGACGCAGCGGGCGGTGGCGCGTCCGTCGCCGTACGGGCTCGCGGCGGCCGACATCTGCGCGTGCCTCAGCGGATCGGTCCACAGCGACTCGACGGCGGTGCGGACTCCGCGGGGTTCGGTGCCGACCAGGGCGATCCCTCCGGACTCGGCAGCTTCCTGACGCTCTGTCACCTCTCGCAGGACGATGGCCGGTGTGTCCAGTGCGGTGCACTCCTCCTGCACTCCGCCGGAGTCGGTGACCACAATGTGCGCACGCCGGATCAGCCGCAGGAAGGTGGAGTAGGACTGCGGGCCGACGGTGACGATGTCCGGACGGTTGCTCAGTGGGGGCAGCAGCGCGTCCCGGACCACAGGGTTGGGGTGGACGCAGGCGACGATCAGCATGTCCGGCTGGCCGGCGGCGAGGTCCGCGAGTGCCCGGGCGATCCGGGCCATGGTGGGCCCCCAGGACTCCCGGCGATGGATGGTGAAGAGCAGCATCCGGCGCGGGTCGCGGTCGAGCACCTCCAGCGCGGGATCGTCCCAGCCGCGGGCCGGCCCGAGCATGGCGGTCATCGCGTCGATCACGGTGTTGCCGGTGACGACCACGTTCGCTGGGTCGATCCCCTCGTCGAGCAGGTTGCGCCGCGCCTGGGGAGTGGGGGCCAGGTGGAGGTCGGCGAGGAGGGAGGTGATGCGCCGATTGACCTCCTCGGGGTATGGAGCCCAGCGGTTGCCCGAGCGCAGCCCCGCCTCGACGTGGACAAGCGGCACCATGCGGTAGAACGCCGCAAGGCTGGCGCCGAGAGTCGTGGTGGTGTCCCCGTGGGTGAGTACCGCCTGCGGGCGGTACCGGGCCAGCATCTCATCGACGCCGGTCAGCACGGCGCTTGTCAGTTCGGCCAGGTTCTGGCCTTCACGGCGCACGGCGAGGCAGAGATCCGCCTCCACGCCGAACTCGGCGAGTGCCCGCCGCACCATGCCGCTGTGCTGCCCCGTGGTCACCACCAGCGGGCGGAACTCCTTCCGCGCCCTGAACTCCTTGATGAGAGGGGCCATTTTGATTGCCTCCGGCCGGGTGCCGAAGACCAGCGCGACGGTCCGCCTTTGCATTTCTCCTCCTTCACGATGGTTCCGGCGCCCGGGAGCGCCACCCTCTGCCTCAGACCAGCAGGCGGATCCACTGGTCCGGGACGGGCCGCCCGGAGGCCGCCCGCCCGTGGAAGACCAGCGCCTGGTGGGCGAACATGGCGCACCATGTGTTGCCGAGGCCGGCTCGGGCACCGCGCCCGGCGGCGCCGGAACGGGCGGCGCCGTCGCTGTCGTCCGCACTGTCGAAGGGCAGCGCCCCGGCCGGGTCGATACGCTCGGTCAGCGCCTTTGCCACGTACGGCAGTTCGCCGACCGCGTCGGCGTCCAGACGGCCCTGCGAGGCCAGAACGGAACCGACACGCAGCAGTTGCGCGAGAACGTCGCTGCGAATGCGGCTGTCGGGGCGCTCCGCGTACTCGTGCAGAACGCCGTGGGCAAGGTGGGAGGAGAGCCGGGTGTAGCACCGTTCCAGTTCCGCGCGGTATTCGGTGTGGCCCGCTGCCTCGGCCTGGAGCAGCCCCTCCAGTGCGTAGAGCGCCGGGTGGCTCATCGCAGGCAACCGGTCCGCCAGTGCGGCGGCATGCCGCCGCAGGGTGGCGCGGGCCGCCTCGGTGAGCCGGGGGGCGTCCTGGGGGCGGGTAAGGGCCAGGACACCGCCGGCGACCTTCAGCAGGTGCGGGCCCGGCCTGGTGGACCAGCGCTCCGGCGGCGCGGTGGCACCGGGCAGCGGCCGGCACGAGAGCCAGCTGCCGTCCTGGTCCCTCAGCCGGTCGAGCAGTTCGGCGGCCCGGGCCGTGGAGGATTCCGCCACCGGCGGCTCGGCGGCGGCATGCTGGGCGGTTGTCGTCCCGCCCATACCGGTGGCCGAGACGGAGGCGATCAGACCGCGCAAGACCATGCCCAGGTCGAAGGCGAACAGGGCGTCATTGCGCCACTCCTCCGGGGGCTCCTCCGCCGGATCGAGGTAGCTGCGGGTGCGCGGCCCGCCCGGCCCGGCGAGTTCGCGGGCCAGCCAGCCGGTCACCGCCTCGATCCGGACGGTGGCTCGCGCGGTCCGATCCGGCTCGACGGTCCGCAGGAACGCCAGCCATGTCAGGTAGTAGCCGGCGATCTCCGGATACACGTAGGCGGGGGCCGCCCCTCCCGTGGTGGCGCCCAGGACTGCGCCGGCCTCCCGGCCGTGTGCGACATACGGGCGGTCGAGGAGCCAGTCGGCCAGTTCGACGGCGCCCACGGCGGCCTCGGTACGGGTGCTCATGGTCAGTAGAGCCGGACCGAGCCGGCCAGGAGGGCGTCGGTGATGGTGGTGACACCGGACATCACGGACTTGACGGTGACCTCGACGAGGTTGGCGTCCACGGGGCCCTCGTGGGCGACCAGCACCTCCCACGGATCGTCGAGCTCACGGCCGGCCTGCCCGATGACCCACACGCGGAAGCCGGTGCCGAAGGTCTCCGCCAGCTCGTCGGCGATGCGCTGCGCGGCCACCGTGTAGATCTTGCCCGTGTGGTACACGGGGTTCTTCCCGCAGGCGCCCTCCATCGTGTACGGGCGGGCCGTCGCGATCAGCCCATTGGCCCGGTTGCCGCGGCCGACCAGGCCCTCGTCGCCGCTCTCGATCGAGGAGCCCGTCGCGGTGAGGTACAGCTCGGGGAGGTCCGGCTTGTCACGGGTGTTGGTGAAGAGGTTGACCCGGTGTCCCGGGAGCATCCGGCCGGCCAGTGCGAGGACGATGGCGCGGGCGGTCTCGATGTTGGCGACGTACGTGGCGAGGTCGGCGACCTCGTCGGCGATCTGCGGCAGGCACATCGTCAGATCGACCGAGTTACCGCTGCGTACCGCGAGCACCTTGATGTCGGTGCCGAGCCAAGGCAGCTCGTGCTCCTCGTGCAGTTCCTTCTCTACCTGGAGAACGAAGTCCTCCAGCGGGCTCAGCGGCGCGTAGGCGGTACCTATCGACGTGTCGTTGCACGCCAGACGCTCCAGTTCACGCAGGTCGGACAGGTCGCGGGGGGCGAACCAGTGCCGCCGGTACGACTCCTGGGCCGACGACGCGTCCACCTGGCCCGGGCTGCTGCCGGTACTGAGGTTCCACAGGAAGGTGAGGTCCCGCTCAGGGTCGATCTTCGGCAGCCGGGCCCCGAGGAACTCCCGGGTGGTGCTGACGACGATGTCCTCGACGGGGATGTCCTCGTCGCCGAAGCGGTTGGACGTACGGCCGTTGACGAGAACACGGATGGGGGACGTCATACGGCCGCGGCCGAAGTTCACCTCGCTCCGGCCGCCGAGCAGGCCGACCTTGTCGAAGTTGTGGTGCAGAACCGCCCCGAACCTCTCCAGCGTGTAACGAGAATACGCGATGGAAAGAGCCTCGGCCAGGCCGTCGGAAAGGGAATCGGGATGCCCCAATCCCTTGCGCTCTATGACCTCGAAATCTGCGTCCGGTCCGGATTCGACGAGGTTGAATCGCATGACTGATCTCCCTGGGTCGATGAGAGGAGAGTCCGCGGAGAAGTTGCCGCAGACACGCGTCAATTGTTGGCCGAGACGCGATGGCGATGTCAAGGAGAAGTGGAGCATGACCCCCGGTCGTATGCTGCGAATATACCAGCCGCCGCCGGGTGTTGAGCATGACGGCGGAGAGTGGCCCTCGGTCGTATGCCGTGAATATACCGGCTGTCACTAGGGTGTTGAGCATGACGGATCCAATGGCGGTTGAAGTGCGCCGACTTCGCGAATTGGGGCTCCCGCGTCCCGTTCCGCGACGTATGAGCATGCAGATCACCAACATCTGCAATTCGCGGTGCACCATGTGTTCCATTTGGGAGATCTACCGGGAGAACAAGGGGCTGCAGAGCACCGAACTCACCGGAGAGGAGTGGCTTCGGGTCGCCGGCCTCGCGCTCGATCAGGGGGTCACCTCCATCGACGTGACCGGCGGCGAACCCTTCTTGAAGGAGGGGGTGGTGGAGTTGCTCAGCCTCGTTCTACAGCGCACGGGATTCACTGCGGTCACCACTAACGGCTTGCAACCGAAACGCATTCTTGGCATGGTGGAGAAAATTCTCGCGGCGGCACCAGCCGACGCACTGTTCGTCGTGAGTGTGTCGATGGACGGTTTCTCCGACACGTATGCCCGGATCCGGGGGGTGAAGAACGGCCATGCGCGCGTGCACCAGTTGCTGCGCGGCCTAGGTGAACTGCGCGAGAGATATCCGCAGCTGAGTCAGCAGATCAGCTTCACCATCATGGACGAGAATGTCGATGAACTGCCGACGCTCATGGACGAAGCGCTGAGGACCGGACTGGTTCGCGAGCCGGACGACTTCAACTTCCGGCCGGTCGCCTCAGGGCATTACTACGCGAAGAACAACAATCTGGAAGGACGTGACAGACTCGTCCGCACGGTCGAGGAAGTCCGCCGGAGGTTCCAATTCCGCCGTACTCTGCCGTTCATCGAGAAGATACCGCTGAGCGTCGTCGAGCCCAGCCGGATGATTCTTCCGTGCTACGCGATGTTCGCGTCGCTATGGGTCGACCCTTACGGGGGCATCGCCCCGTGCGTAACGATGACCGAGGACGTCATGGGTAATGTCAGGGACACCGGCTTCGATATCCTGCCCATCTGGAACGGCCATCTGGCCCAGCAGAGCCGGCGGCGGATCCAGCGCGACGAGTGCGCGGTCTGCTGGACGGACTGCCAGGCGATGGAGAGCATCGAGTACGAAACCGCCGGTGCCCGGTGAGCACGCAGGTTCCCGCTGAGGGCAGCGCAGGGATCCCCGCAGAGGGCGCCGTGCTGCCGCCGGTCGTCTCCCCTGAGAGCCGGCTCGATCCCTACCCGCTGTACAGGCTGCTGCGCACGGACTCCCCGGTGCACTGGGACCCGCCGACCCGGTCGTGGTACGTCAGCCGCCGCGCCGACATCGTCGAACTGCTGCTGGATCCACGGCTCGGCGCGCACGAGTACCCCCAGTGGGTGCACGATCTGCCGGAGGCGGAGCGCCGGGACGTCGTCCCGGTGGAGGACCATCTGGCGCGCTGGCCGGTCTTCTCCGACCGCCCGGCACAGGCTCTGTTGCGCCGCCGCCTGCAACCCGCGCTGACCCGGGCCGCAATCACCCCGCTCGGCGACGACATCCGGGATGTCACCCGGTCGCTCGCCCGGAATCTGAGCTCCGGGCCGACGGACCTGCTGACGGGCTTCGCCCGGCCCGCCGCGGTATGGACCGTCACCCGTCTGCTCGGGGCGTCCGCGGACGACGACGGTGCGCGGCTGGTCCGGTGGTCGGACGCGCTGATGCGCTATCTGGGCAGCACAGGTGTTGACGTGCGGCTGGCCGAGGACGCCCGGATCGCGGTCGAGGAGCTCACCGGCTTCGTTCTGTCCCGGACTCTGACGTCTCCCTCCACACCGCTGGCGCGGGCGCTGTTCACGGCGTTGGACGACGAGCGGATCGAAGCGGAGGATGTGGTAGCCATGGTGGCCCAGCTGGTCACCGGCGGCATCGAACCGACCGTCGCCGCCACCTGCGTTCTGGCCCTGCGCGCGGCACGGGCCGCGGCCGCGCCGCGCGCCGACCCGGAGGCGGCCGGCGTCGCGGTGACCGAGGAGGCCGCCGCGTGCATGCCGGAGGCCCGAGCGGACGCGGAGGCGGAGGAGGCCCTGCGGTCCGACCCGCCCTTCCACGTCGCGCCCCGGGAAGTGAAGGCGGACTTCGTCCACCGTGGTCACCGGTTCGCTCGCGGGCAGAGGGTGAAACTGATCCTTGCCTCCGCGGGCCACGACCTGCCGGAAGAGGTCCGTCCCGCTGGCTGCCCGGTGGCCGCGCACGACCGCTTGGCCGCGGCACCGGGGACGGGGCATCTCGCGTTCGGCCGGGGACGGCACTACTGCCTCGGCGCGCCGCTTGCCCGGCTCCACCTCCGGGCGGCCTGGCTCGCGTTGACCGAGGCGGATGTGCCCGCCCGCATCGACCTCGCGAAGGTCGAACGCATTCCCGAATTCGGCGCGACCTCCTTCCGCACCTGCCCCCTCCGCCCGTCCTGACTCCCGCGCGGTCCGAGCCCCTTCCGTGCGGGAAGGGGCTCGGACCGCGCTGTCACAGCAGCGGGAGCAGGCCCTGCTCATAGCGGTGGCGGACCTCGGCGATACGGACCTTGCCACTGGTCGTCATGGGCATGGCGCGAGGCGGGAGCAGGGCCACGTCCTGGACATAGAGCCCGAGTTCGGCGGCGAGGCGCCTGCGGATCTGCAGGGCGGTCGCAACCGATCGAGCCGCGACCATGTCCTGATCGGACAGCTCGGCCACCAGGCAGACCCGCGGCACGGCTTCGCTCCCGGGCGGGACCGCTGCGAAGACCACATTGCGGCCTGGCCGGAGGCCGGGGAGATCCGACAGGACGGCCGCGATGTCCGTGGCGTAATGGTTGGAGCCCTGATGGACCACTGTGTCGTCGGTCCGGCCGAGTACGAACAACTGCCCGCCGTACAGGAACCCCTGATCGCGGGTCGGCTGCGCACCGCGATCCCGCCCGGGAGCGATGTCGGGCCAGTAGCCGTCGAAGAGCTGGGGCCCGCGGATCCACAACTCCCCGACCTGCCCGTCCGGCAGTTCCCGCCCTTGCGCGTCCCGTACGCGCACCTCGGTGCCGGGCAGCGGCTCCCCCGAGGACAGCAGGGTGGCCACCGGACCCGCTTCGCCCGGGGAGCCGCTGTGGTCGGCCACGCTTACCGTGCCGGCCTGCAGTGCGCGCCGCAGCACCGTGAGTCGCAGCGCCGGCCGGGCCGGCGTGCTTGCGGTGACGGTCAGGGTCGCCTCCGCCATGCCGTAAGAGGGGCACATGCCGGCCGGTCGGAAACCCGCCGGGGCGAAGTGCTCGGCGAACCGGTCGGCAGTGGCGGCGCGTACGACCTCGCCCGCGCTGCGCGCGACCCTCCAGGAGGACAGGTCCAGGGTCGCTGCCTCGGCGGCGGGGACCCGGCGCACGCAGTGGTCGTACGCGAAGTCGGGTGCGCTGGAGAGTGTGCCGCGCAGTGCGGACAACGCGGACAGCCAGGAACGTGGCGTACGGGCGAACTCTCGCGGGGACAGCAGGACGGATGTGTAGCCCGTGCGCAAGGGACGCAGGACACCGGTGACCAGTCCCATGTCGTGGGACAGCGGTACCCAGGTGACGGCGGTGTCGTCCGTCCGCTCCCGGTAGACGCGGGCCGCCTGCGCGCACTGCGCGGCCACCGCGCGATGGCTGATGGCGACGCCTTTGGGCCGGCCGGTGGACCCCGAGCTGTACTGGAGGAATGCGATGCCACTGGCCGCCCCCGCCGGGTCGCCCGGCTGCAGGGTGCCGGCCGTCTCGGTGGCGCACAGGTCCTCCCACGTGTGCACCGCTGCACCCGGCCCCCGCACCGCGGCGCGGGTGTCGTCCGCGAAGACGTCACGCGTGATCACCAGGCCGGCGCCGCAGTCGTCCGCGATGCCGCGCAGCCGCCACGCGGCGGCGTCGCCCGCGGTTTTGACCGGGGGCGGCGCGGGCACCGCGACAAGGCCCGCGGCGAAAGCGGCGAGCAGGGTCGTGGTGAAGGACACGTCGTTGGGCAGGGCCAGCACCACCCGGTCACCGGGACGCCCGCCGCGTGCGACAAGCGCGAGGGCCACGCGATCGACAGTTCGGGCGAGTCCGGCGAATCCGATGCGGCGGGCCACGGTACCTTCCCGCCATTCGACCACCGCGACCGCGCTCGGCCGTTCGTACGCGTGCTGTCGCAGCCAGTCGTACGCCGTCATGGACGTCGGGGCCCCGGTCTGCGCGCTCACGCGGGACACGGGCGAGCGGTGGTCCACCAGGCATCGAGCGCCGCGCGCCGGATCTTGCCGCTGGGCGTCCGCGGCAACGTGCCCGCCGGGGCGGGGCGCAGGTCGGGTCCGGGCATGCCGAGCCGTTCCGCCGCCGTCGCGATGTCCCGAAGCGTGCGCTCCGGCAGTCCGGGCAGCGTCTCCACATAGCAGACCGGCACCGTGTCGCCGGTGACCGCTACGTCGGCGATCCCGGGAAGCAGCCGGATCTGGTGCTCTAGGTATGCCATGTCCGCGCCACCTGCCTGCCCTCCCGACTCCCGCCCGACGACGAAGAGATAGCCGTCCTCGTCGAGGTACCCCAGGTCCCCGGTGGGAAGCAACTCCGGTTGGCCGGGCGCGCGGTCGACCACGCGCAGCCGCAGCCAGATCTCACCCGGCTCCCGCGGGCCCAGGGTGCGCCCGCCACGGCGGATCACGACACCGATACCGGGCAGTGGCCTGCCGACCGAGCCAGGGTGGCGCAGCCACTCGTCGGCGGTGATCTCCGTGACGGTGCTCCTGGATGTGCCGTAGTACTCGTGCAGCACAGGACCGAGCAGTTCGATCGCGGACCGCTTGAGAGCCGGTGGGCAGGCGGCGCCGCCGTGGAAGAGCGCGCGCAGCGGCCGGGCCGGGGCTTGGCCGGACTCCACGACGTCCACCAGCAGATCGAGGCTGAGGAACGCGCTGTCGGCGCGGTGCCGGTCGACCAGTTCCGCGAAGCCGGCGGGCGACCAGGACCGCTGGACGACCACGGTGCTGCCGGCCTGAAGCGCGTACAGCGCGGGACCGAGGGTGCCGAGATGGTAGGCGGGGTTGCCCATCACATGCGGGCCGAAGGACGCACCCGCCGCGTATCGGCCCAGCACGGCGACGCCCCGGTAGGGCCGTGCCGGTCGGGCGCGCGGCACCGCCTGCGGCTCGCCGGTGGTACCGGAGGTGGCGAAGGCGAGGTGGCCGGCCCTCGGTGCGACCGCCGCGACGGTGCTGGCGGGCGCCGCCGCGCGCAGCAGGTCGTCGTCGGTGACCGACGGGCAGGGCGACGCGCCACCGCCCGGCGCATCCCCGGAGGTGATGTGCAGGGCCGTGGCCATGTCGTCCTGGAGGCGGGCGCCGACGCCGGAGGCGAAGAGCGAGGTGTCGGCCGGGAAGAGGCCGTAGCCGTACCGCAGCGCGGCGAGAGCCAGGGCGAAGAAGCGCGGACCCGTCGGTATGTCGGTGGAGACGACCGCGCCGTCAGCGAGGCCGGCAGCCTGGAGACCGCGGCCGAGCGCGTCGGCGTGGGCGGTGATGTCGGCGAAGGTGTAGTACTCGCCGTCCGCGATCACGGCGGTACGGTCGGGCAGCGTCTCGGCGGTCCGCCATGGATTCCACACGTACGGCTTCACTTCGCGACCTCCCCCGTCAGATCTGGCCGTGCTGCCGTCCGTCCGTCGGGGCTGTCGCCGGGTGCTCGGTGTGCCGCCGGCCCGGTGTCCGCGGACGTCTGCGCCAGGAGCAGTGCGAGTTCGGCAAAGGTGTCGGCCCGGAAGACCAGTGCGGTGTCGATGTCGGTGGCAAGCTCCTCCTCCAGCGCCGTCACGAGTTCGACGGCCGCGATCGAGTCCCCGCCCAGGGTGAAGAAGCCGTCGTCGGGACCGGGTGACCGGCCGAAGACCTGCTCGGCGGCGGCCAGGACGGTGCCGAGCAGATCGTCGGGGCCGGGGGCGGCCGGGTGGGTCGGGTTGGTCACGGTGACGTCCTCCGTGTGCGGGTGTTCGTCGGCGCACCGGTTGACAGACCGGCCGCGAGGCTGGCCAGGACGGCCTGGGCGAGCGATCTGCTGAGGCGCTGCCCGTCGAACAGCAGGGTGATGAAGAGCCGGTTGTGGAACTCGTCGCACCGCAGTTGCAGCGCGGACGTGTTGGCGAAGGTGATGCCGCGCACGGGGTATGCATCGGCGGTCGTGCGCAGGCCGCCGTCGTGCCGTGTCCCCTGGTAGTCGCCCTCGAAGCGGCGCAGGTTGACGTAGATGTCCCGGCCCAGCCAGCGGCCGTCGCCGGCGTGGTCCTGCAACGCCTGCTTCATCTCGCGCGCGGTCAGCTGTTGGTACCGCAGCGCGTCCAGGATCTGGCCGCCCACCTCGGCCCGTACCTCGGGCAGGGCGGCCGCGGCGTCGAGGATCTTCAACGGGGCGGTGCCGGCGAACATGCCGACGACATCCGGTTCCGAGGTGCGCCGCGAGTCGATCGACGTCCACAGGCTCAGTCGGCTGCGGCCGGTGCACTGGGCGACGGCCCGAACGAAGGCGCTTACCACCCACTGCATGACCGTGCAGCGCTCCCGCTCGCATGCGGCGCGCAGCGCAGCCATCTCCTGATCACCGAGTTGGGCGCGGACCGCCCCGTCGTCGCCGGTCGCGGTGTGCTCGGGTCTGCGCCAGGGGTGCAGCGCGGCGAAGCCGAGCCGGTCGTGCCAGCTGGCGCGGGCCTTCTGCAGATGCCGCGCCCCGAAGGCGGTGCGCTGCCGACGGGCCGCGGCGGCGAAGGACGGGGCGACCTGGGGTATCGGCTCGCCCCTGAGCAGGGCCGTGTAGTCGCGCCAGATCTCATGGGCCAGCAGATGGTGGGCACGGCCGTCGAAGACAATGTTCTGGAAGGTGGCCAGGAAGGCGTGATGCTCGGGGGCGTAGCGCAGCAGCCGCAGGCTGTAAGGGCGTTCGCCGGGCAGCCAGGACGCGAGGAAGTCCCGGGAGAATACGGCGGAGGCGTACCGGTCGAACTGCGTGACGGAGGCGGCCGTCACGTCCTGGTGGCGGAGGATCCGCTCGTCGGACTCCAGCGGGCGCACCCTCTGGGCGGCGTCGGCGGTGCGCTCGGTCCCGGCCAGCAGGTCCATGCGGACGGCGTCGTGCCGAGCGACGAAGGAGTACACGGCGCGATCGAAGAGGTCGCGGTTCAGCGGGCCGAGAATTTCGTACGACAACCGAGTGTTCCTGCGTACATCGGCCCGGCGTACGTTGGCGTCGTACCACTCCTGCTCGTAGGTGAACGGCACTGGTTCCAGGGTGGCGTGGCGTGCGAGGTCGGGGCGCGCAGAACCAGCCTGGGCCCTCGTTGCGACCAGGGGCGGCTGAGTCTGCTGCGGCGGCTCCGCGGGGATCAGGCCAGGCACAGGAACTCGCCTCCGGCCGCGCGGAGCGAGGCTGGGGACCCGGACTCGACGATGCGTCCGTCGCGCACGACCAGCACCTGGTCCGCCCGGTCCAGGACGGTGAGCCGGTGCGCGATGGCGACCACCGTGATGCCCGCCTCCATCAGCCCGAGAAAGATCTCCCTCTCCAGGGCCGGGTCCAGTGCGCTGGTTGCTTCGTCGAGGATCAGCAGCCGCGGTTTGCGGGCCAATGCCCTGGCCAGCACGATCCGTTGGCGCTGCCCGCCGGACAGCCCATGACCGCCGGGGGACACCAGGGTCTCGTAACCCATCGGGAGGGCGGCGATCTCCTCATGAACGCGGGCCAGCCGGACCGCCTCGACCAGGTCGGCGTGGTCCACATCAGTGGTACCGAAAGCGATGTTGTCGCGGATGGAGGCGCCGAAGAGGTGGGCGTTCTGGTTGATGTAGCCGATCTGACGGCGGTATCCGGGCCGGTCGAGCAGGGCGACATCCTCACCGTCGAACCTGACGGTACCGGCGTCGGGCGAGTACAGGCCGGCGAGCAGCATGCCCAAGGTCGACTTGCCGGATCCGGATCGACCCAGTACGGCGGTGAACTCTCCAGGCCGAACCATGAGTTCCGCATCCACCAGGGCCGGGCGCGAGGCACCGCGGTATGTGAAGGACACGCCTTTGGCGGAGACGGCCGCTGCCTGCCCGGGCTCGGCCGCCACGACGGCCCGGCCCCGCGGCTCGGGCTCGGTACGCAGCACGTCGTCCAGACGGGCCAGTGCGGGCCGGACGGCGGCGAGTTGGGCGGCGGTGTCGAAGACGCTCTCCAGAGGGGCGAACAGCGCGGTGGTGAGTGCCATGAAGGCCAGCGTGGCGCCCAGCGAGTCGTGCCCGGACAGTACGCGGGCTACGCCGATCACCACCACCACGAGAGGTGCGGAGAACTGGACGAATCGGCTGACGGCGGTGGAGACGGCGAGCGAACGCCGCGCAGCCAGGCGCTTGTTGATCTCGTGCACCAGCACGTGCGACCAGCGTTCGGCGGCTGCGCCCTCGACTCCTGCGGCCTTGAGGGTGGTGATGCTCTCGAGCATCTCCACCAGCTGGCTCTGCGCCTCGGTCTGGCGCTCCAGCACCTCGTGGCTGAGCCCGGCCTGCCGCCGCCAGGTCAGTGCCATCACGCCCACCTGGGCGGCGATCAGTGTGATGACGACGCAGGCCAGCACTGTGTTGGCGACGATGATCGCCACCAGGTAGCCGGTGATGAGGAGGCTGTCGAAGACAGCGGACAGTGCGGACAGACTCAGCACCTGGTTGACGGTGCTGCTGGTGCGCACCCGCAGAGCCAGGTCACCCGAGCTGTGCAGGGTGAAGAAGTCGTACGGTAGGGCGGTCAGATGCTCCACGACGCCCCACGTCATGCGCTTGTCGATGACGGACTGGCGGCGAGTCAGCACGAAAGCGCGGGCCAGTTGAGTCACGAGGAAGACCACGGACGCCGCCGCGAGCACGGCACCGGTGAGCCACAGCGTGTTCCGCAGCCGGTGCTCCACCACATGCCCGACCAGGAAGCTGAGCGTCACCGGCAGAACGAACTCGAATCCCATCAGGAGCATGGACAGGATGCCGATGCCGGCGAGCTCCCGGCCGCGCGGCAGGAAGTGCCTCAGCTGCTGCCAAGGACTGACGCCTCCGGCCGTGCTCGCCAGGGGGCGCCGCCGCGCGCCGATCGGGGGCTCGAACTCCAGGGCGACGCCGGTGAAGGACTTGGCAACGGTGTCGAGGGTGAGCCGTCGCCGGCCGAAGGCGGGGTCGACCACGTCGACGTAGGACTCGGTGGCCCGCTCCAACACGACGAAGTGGTTGAAGTTCCAGAAGAGGATGGCACCCGGCGTAAGCCGGCGCAGACCCTGCATGTTGGTACGCACGCCCCGGCCGTTGACGCCGCGCTCACGGGCCAGGTCGAGGAGCCTGCGGGCCGAGGCACCGGCGCGGCCGGAGCCGACTTGGGCGCGGATCTCGTCGAGCGTGACGTCGACGCCGTGCCGACGCAGCGTCATGACCAGGCAGGCCGGCCCACAGTCGCTGATCTGGGTCTGGAAGCAGACTGGGACACGCTCGCGACGGCCGAGGTCGCGCAGCGCGGTGTGCGCGGCACGGACCCGCTCGGTCAGGCTCCGGGCGGGCCGCCGCGTCTCCTGTTCGTGGCCGAACACGGGGCCCAGGCCGTCCTGTCCGTAGTGGTGTTCGAGAGCCTCGGTACGGAAGCGTGGTTCACTCATCATCCAGCTCGATCCTTCAAAGCCGCCGAAAGCGGCCGCGGACTTCCCGTTCGGCGGCCCCCGCCCTGGCTCAGCC